>NZ_LKBW01000036.1 GCF_002699855.1 Pseudomonas amygdali
GCTGCGAGTTTTGCCTGCACTGTATATTTACCCATGACGCCTCCAAAGGTTGCGTCCAACCTTCGGGGGTCATACCAGAGCGTGAGGAACGATAGTCGTCAGGGATAACACTATCGTGCCCATGCTCCGCGTGGGCATGCCGGTCTGGACGCTTCGCGTCCTCTTGCGACGCGGAGCGTCACGCACTCCATTCCCACGCGGAGCATGGGAACGAGAGTCAACCGTCCGACTGGTTCAGACGCGCGGAGACAGGTCTGGTCTCAGAGCGCAAACGGCAAGGCTATGTGCGCTTCCTGGCGCTCAGCCAGACGGCGCTCGAACTCCGCGGGATCATGAATCAGCACGTCCTGACCTGCGAAGGTTTCGGCGGCGATCAGGCGAGACAGCCAGAAACGCACGCAGGCGATGCGCAACATGGTCGTCCAGAGCTTCGACTCCGCCGCAGTGAATGGTCGCAAACCTGCATAAGCCCCCAGCAGCGCACGAGCACGGACAGCATCGAGCTGGCCGTTTTCACGTGAGCACCAGTCATTGAGGGCAATCGCCAGGTCGTAGAGCATCGGCCCGGAACAGGCGTTATAGAAGTCGATCAGCCCGGTCAGGTGCGTGCCTTCAAACAACACGTTGTCACGAAACAGGTCCGCGTGCAGGTTGGCGCGCGGCAACGCCATGATCTGTGGCTTGAAGTCTTCGATCTCTTGAAGACTCTTTTCCAGCAAGGCTCGCTGGGTTTCGCCCAGATGCGACAGAAAATTGCGCCCCTCACTCAGCATCCAGTCCAGACCTCGATCGGTCTTGCGCTCCAGCACCTGCTCACGGGTCGCCAGATGCAGGTTGGCCAATAGCTCGCCAATCTGCACGCAGTGCTGGGTATTGGGCTCGCTGATGTGCTTGCCTGGCAAACGTGGCTGCAGAAGCGCCGGTTTGTCCGCCAATTGCCGCAGGGCCTCACCGTCGGTGGTGCGCAATGCGTACGGCACCGGCAAATCGGCATCGTGCAGCACGTCGAGCAGCTCGATGAAGAATGGCATCTCCTGCACCGGGCCGCGTTCGACCAGCGTCAGAACGAATTCGCCCTGCTCCAGACTGATGAAGTAGTTGGTGTTTTCGCTACCGGCGGCAATGCCCTGATAGTCAAGCAAACGGCCGAGCCCATAAGGGGCGAGAAATGCTTCCAGCTCGGGCCGGGCCAACGGGGTAAAAACGGACATGTCAGAACTGCCAGCAATTAAAGTGAATGTAGGTGGCTACCATTCGAATATTTTCCACTCCGGGATCAGCATGTCCGGTTGGTCCGAACGGATAAAATTGGGACTTGTACCATCGGATCGCACCAGAAAATAGGGCTTGCCGTGTTTGGGGGTAATCTTCACAGCATACAGAAAGCCGTTCTGGCGGTATTCCTGAATGGTTTTGTCCCCGTCGGTGCGGATAGTAACGTCCGGTGCAGCCGAAGGTGGGTCCTCTGCTGAAACTGCGAGCAAAGGACAAAATGCCAACAGGCCGGTCAATATCAGTCGATTTACCTTGCACATGATAACCTTGTCCCTTTGTCGTCAATGGTCCGCGCATTCTAGCGCCGGCCCCGCCGAAAAGGTTGATTCTGCTCATGACCCAAGCGCCGCTCGTCCTGATAGACGGTTCCTCTTACCTCTATCGCGCCTTCCACGCACTGCCACCACTGACCACGTCCAAAGGATTGCCGACGGGCGCCGTCAAAGGCGTGCTCAACATGCTCAAAAGCCTGCGTCGCCAGTACCCGGACAGCCCGTTTGCGGTGGTCTTCGATGCCAAGGGCGGGACTTTCCGCGACGCGCTGTATACCGATTACAAAGCCAATCGGCCCAGCATGCCGGATGACCTGCGCGTGCAGGTCGATCTGCTGCATGCTTGCGTCAAGGGCATGGGCTATCCGCTGCTATGCGTGGAAGGCGTTGAAGCAGACGACGTGATCGGCACCCTGGCGCGCAGCAGCGCAGCGGCGGACCGTCCGGTGATCATCTCCACAGGTGACAAGGACATGGCGCAACTGGTCGACGGACACATCACCCTGGTCAACACCATGACCGGCAGCGTGCTGGACGTGGCTGGCGTGAAAGAGAAGTTCGGCGTCGGTCCGGAGCACATCATCGACTACCTCGCACTGATGGGCGACAAGGTCGACAACATACCTGGCGTCCCCGGCGTCGGCGAAAAGACTGCCGTCGGCTTGCTGGTTGGCGTGGGCGGCGGAATCAAGGAGCTTTACGAACGCCTCGAAACGGTCGCGACCCTGCCTATTCGTGGGGCCAAGACCCTGGCGGCCAAGCTTGAAGAGCATCGTGCGATGGCCTTCCTGTCCTATGAACTGGCAACTATCAAGATCGACGTGCCACTGGACATCGAACTGGACCAGTTGCATTGCGGCGAGCCGGACCGCGACAAATTGATGGAGCTGTACGCCGAGCTGGAATTCAAAAGCTGGATCGAAGACCTGCAACGTGATGCCAAACGCGCCGGGCAGGAGCTGGCCGTCGAAGAGCCAACCGTCGAAGCAAAAGAAGCCGCCTATGAAGTCATTCTCGAGCAGAGCCAGTTCGACGCGTGGCTGAAGAAGCTCAACGCCGCGCCGCTGTTCGCCTTCGTGACCCAGAGCAACGGCACCGACGCCCAGCGCGCGCAACTGGTAGGTTTGTCTTTTGCCATTCAAACCCATGAAGCCGCCTACATTCCGCTGACCCACTCCTACATGGGGGTGCCGCAGCAACTGGACCGCGACACAGTACTCAAGGCGCTCAAGCCGCTGCTTGAAGACCCGGATAAAACCAAGGTCGGTCAACACGCCAAGTTCGCTATCAACCTGCTTGCCAACTGCGCGCTCGACGGCGATCAGACCCAAGGCATCGACCTGCAGGGCGTCAGGTTCGACACTATTCTGGAGTCCTACGTTCTGGACTCCACCGCCACCCGCCACGACCGTGACAGCCTGGTGGCCAAGTACCTGACGCACACGCCGATCAACTTCCAGGAGATCGTCGGCAAAGGTACCAAGCAGCTGACCTTCGACCAGATCGCCATCGAGCAGGCTGGTAATTATGCTGCCGAAGAAGCCGACCTGACCCTGCGCCTGCATGAAGTATTCGAAGCGCGTTTGGCCGCAATTCCAACCTTGCAGCCGGTCTTGAACGACATCGAGATGCCGCTGGTGCCCGTCCTTGCAGGAATCGAACGCCAGGGCGCACTGGTCGATGCCAACCTGCTGGGCATCCAGAGCGTCGAACTGGGCGACAAGATGACCGCGCTGGAGCGCGAAGCCTTTGCTATTGCCGGTGAAGAGTTCAACCTGGGCTCGCCCAAGCAGCTCGGCGTGATTCTCTACGAAAAGCTCGGTATGCCGATCCTCAGCAAGACCGCCACCGGCCAGGCATCGACTGCCGAGGCCGTGCTGGCCGAACTCGCCGAGCAGGACTTCCCGCTGCCCAAGGTACTGATGCAATACCGCTCGATGAGCAAGCTCAAGAGCACTTACACCGACCGCCTGCCGGAGCAGATCAACCCGCGCACCGGACGCATTCACACCTCCTATCACCAGGCAGTGGCGGTGACCGGGCGCTTGTCATCCAGCGATCCGAACCTGCAGAACATCCCGATCCGTACTGCTGAAGGCCGACGCATCCGTCAGGCGTTCGTGGCCCCCAAGGGCTACAAGCTGCTGGCGGCAGACTATTCGCAGATCGAACTGCGCATCATGGCGCATCTGGCACAGGACGAAGGCTTGCTGCATGCCTTCCGCAACGACCTGGACGTTCACCGCGCGACGGCAGCGGAAGTCTTCGGCGTCGAGCTGGAAAACGTCACCACGGACATGCGCCGCAGCGCCAAGGCGATCAACTTCGGCCTGATCTACGGCATGAGCGCGTTTGGCCTGGCCAAACAGATTGGCGTGGACCGCAAGCAGTCACAGGCTTATGTCGACCGTTACTTCGCCCGCTACCCCGGCGTGCTGGATTACATGGAGCGCACACGTGCTCAGGCCGCCGAGCAGGGTTTTGTCGAGACCATTTTCGGCCGTCGCCTGTACTTGCCGGACATCAACGCCAAGAACCAGTCCCTGCGCAAAGGTGCCGAACGCATGGCGATCAACGCGCCGATGCAAGGCACTGCGGCGGACATCATCAAGAAAGCCATGGTGGCCGTGAATGGCTGGCTGGAAGAATCCGGTCTGGATGCGCGGGTCATTCTGCAGGTGCATGACGAACTGGTGCTGGAGGTGCGCGAAGACCTGGTCGATCAGATCAGTGAACAGATCCGCCCACACATGAGTGGCGCAGCAGAATTGGCAGTGCCGCTGCTGGTGGAAGTCGGGGTCGGCAACAACTGGGACGAGGCGCACTGACTCTGAAAGGGCGAACCTGTCAGCAGGTTCGTCAAACATTGTAGGAAATGTGAACTTTTCTTCATTGCTGGAACTTAACCGTTTGGACAGGAGTCAGAGGTCTCGATTGGTTGAAAAATCGATCGTGCTCCTAGTTGTGTTAAGTGTTGGCAGTTATCCAGATCCCACCCTAAGGTCTGGACCTTAAGCCCCGGAACTTCCCCCTCCCCATGCGAAGTCCGGGGTCTTTTTTGCCTGCGATTTACTCCGCAGGTGCCTTGTCTTCCAGTTCCATCCAGTCGGCCAGCACGGTGTAAGCCTCTTCCAGCCCCATGCGCTTGGGAGCCGAGAACAACTGGATGCTCACTGCATCGCCCCAGCCTTTGCGAATTTCGGCCTGAACCTTGAGCAGCGTGTTCTTCGCAGCGCCATAGGTCAGCTTGTCGGCCTTGGTCAGCAGAATGTGCATCGGCATGTTGCTGGCGATGGCCCAGTCCAGCATCAACAGGTCGAAGTCGGTCATTGGATGACGGATATCCATCATCAGGATCAGACCCTTCAGGCTTTCGCGGCTGCCCAGATAGGCTTCAAGGTGGCGCTGCCAGTGCAGTTTGAGCGGGATAGGCACTTTGGCGTAGCCGTAGCCCGGCAAGTCGACCAGACGTCGATCTTCATCCAGCCCGAAGAAGTTCAGCAGTTGAGTGCGCCCCGGTGTCTTGGAGGTGCGCGCCAGGCTGGCATGGGTCAGCGTGTTCAGCGCGCTCGATTTGCCTGCATTGGAACGACCGGCAAAAGCGACTTCAAACCCTTCGTCGTCGGGGCATTGGTCGACCTTGGCGGCGCTGAGCATGAACGTGGCCTGTTGGCACAGACCGAGGATGGGGTTTTTGAGTTGCATGTGATTTCCGGTGAAGGCCCTGCCTGCAAAGGGAGCGGCAAGAGGTGTCGGTTTCGTTTGGATGCGTACGCATATAATGACACACCTGCCCCCCGGCCCACACTGGCACTGTATCGGGCCGCTCTGGCTGGCGGCTGGAACATTCAGACATGACCTGCTTCACTCCTTATGCAAAAAGGCCGTCCGTGGTCGCCCATTTTTACAACCTCAGCGTTACACTAACGAACTCAGGCTTTCGCGTTCGGTCGAAACCACCGTCGCTTGAAGGCGATTCAATCTGCTCAGGAGTAAAGCATGCGTAATCTGATCATCAGCGCCGCTCTGGTTGCCGCCAGTCTGTTCGGTATGTCCGCCCAGGCTGCCACGCCCATCGAGGCAGGCAAGCAATACGTCGAGCTGGCGAGCGCTGTGCCTGTTGCCGAGCCAGGCAAGATCGAAGTCGTCGAGCTGTTCTGGTATGGCTGCCCGCACTGCTACGCGTTCGAGCCAACGATCAATCCGTGGATTGAAAAACTGCCGTCCGACGTCAAGTTCGTACGCATCCCTGCCATGTTCGGCGGCCCGTGGGATGCACACGGCCAGCTGTTCATCACCCTCGACACCATGGGCGTCGAGCACAAGGTTCACGCGGCCGTATTCGAAGCCATCCAGAAAGGCGGCAAGCGTCTGACCGACAAGAATGACATGGCTGACTTCGTCGCCACACAGGGCGTGAACAAGGAAGACTTCCTGAAAACGTTCGACTCTTTCGCAGTCAAGGGCAAGATCGCCCAGTACAAGGAACTGGCCAAGAAGTATGAGGTGACTGGCGTTCCGACCATGATCGTCAATGGCAAGTACCGCTTTGACCTGGGCTCTGCCGGCGGTCCGGAAAAGACTCTGGAAGTTGCCGATCAATTGATTGCCAAAGAGCGAGCGGCTGCTACAGCCGCCAAGTAAGCGCCCGCCATGCGCCGCTGGGGCAAGGGCAGCACCCGTATCGTTGGCCTGCATGATCCGCAGGTCAACGAACATCATCTGACGCAAAACGGCCTGCCGGAAGACGGCAGGCTGCGTTTGCTCAGTTTCAATATCCAGGTGGGTATCAGTACCCAACGCTACCACCACTACCTGACGCGCAGCTGGCAGCATCTGCTGCCACATGGCGGCAGGGCAGGCAACCTGCAAAAAATCGGCGATCTGATCAACGATTTCGATCTGGTGGCGTTGCAGGAAGTCGATGGCGGCAGCATGCGATCCGGCTTCGTCAATCAGGTCGAGCACCTTGCTCAACTGGGTGGCTTTCAGTACTGGTATCAACAGCTCAATCGCAATCTCGGTCGCCTCGCCCAGCACAGCAATGGTGTGCTGAGTCGCTTGCGCCCGACCAAGATCGAGGATCATCCGCTGCCGGGTCCGGCCGGGCGCGGGGCAATTCTTGTCCGCTTCGGCGAAGGCGAAGATGCGCTGGTGGTGGTCATGATGCACCTGGCTCTGGGCACTCGTACCAGAACCCGGCAACTGGCTTACATTCGCGACCTGATCGGCGGTTATCGCCATCAGGTTCTGATGGGCGACATGAATACCCACGCCAATGACCTGCTGGAGCACTCGCCGCTACGCGATCTGGGCCTTTTGGCACCGCAAATCGAAGCGACCTTTCCAAGCTGGCGACCACAACGCTGCCTTGACCACATTCTGCTCAGCCCGACCCTCACGCTTGAACGCGTACAGGTACTGGCGCAGCCCATTTCCGACCACCTGCCGGTTGCTGTCGAGATTCGCCTGCCAGACTCACTGCGTGGGGACTCACTGCCTGTGCCCTCTGGTGGAAGCCTTGCATGAGCGACGAAGCGGAGCGTTGGAAAGAGAAGTACCTCAAGGGAATCGAGCAACAGGATAAGCTCGAAACGCGCTGGGATGCGCGGCTCGGCTTGCTGCGCCGCGGTCTGGTGCGCAGCAGCCTGGCGGCAGAAGGCTCTGACCGCGCCGTCGATGAATGCATGAAGGAAATGCGCGAAATTGTCCGCAAGGACGATATGGACGCCGGTCTGGCAGCCTTGATTCCGCGCCTCGAAAAAGCCGTACTGGACTCCGAGCATCGCCGTGAAGTACGGGTCGGGCAAATTGGCTCGGCACTGACCGCACTGGTTGCACAACTGCAAGCGCTACCGTTGCCACGAGAGGTACGCAAGCCACTCAAGCGCTTTGCCAAGGACCTTGAAGAACGTGCATCGCAGGCGCGCGAGCTGCCTTTGCTGCTCAGCGAGTTGAGTGGTTTGCAGGGCCAGGCCCTGACCCTGCTCGAAAAGCACGAAGAGGGCCCACGCCAAGGGCTTCTGCAGCGTTTGTTCGGTTCACGGGACGAACATGGCAATGAGCGCCCTCCCGAGGCTGCCCACCCCGAAAACGCCCCTTCTGCTCAGGAAACGCATGAGACGCACGTGCAACCTGAGGCCGCGAACGCTCAAGCGCCGATAGACGTTGCCGCAGCGGAAGTAGAAGCTGCCATTGCCCCCGACATCGTCAACCAGAAGACAAAGGACGCACACACACTGCCGCCACAGGTTTCAGAAGCCGAAACCGCTATCGTTACGGCACCTGAAACACCTGTGCCATCGCCAGCCGCAGCAGCCCTTGCTCCAGCCCTGGCCGAAACAGTCACCGAACCTGCGGTTGTCCCTGTCGAGCCTATCGATTTTACTGACCTGCTGGGCCCCGTTCCGTCAGTGCCCTACCAGCAACGGCCTGTGCCAATCATCCAGGCATTGGAAGAACCGCAAGAAGATGCCGAATCAGAAACCGAGACGGTGGAAGGCGAAGAGGGTTATTCGCTGCCCTCCTCGCCAGAACCCAGCTACAGCTCGGTGGCGGCACACATTGAGGAAACCCTGCTGGGCCTGCTCGATGACCTGACCTTGTCGGAGCACTTCCGCCCGCAGGTCGAGGACATGCAGTTACGCTTGAAACATGGGCTCAACTGGTACGAACTGCTACCGATCCTCGACGATCTGGCAGTTCTGATGCTGGCAATCAACAACGGCGGCCAACAGGAATTCAGCACCTACCTCAAACAACTCAATGAGCGGCTCGAATCGTTTCAGAGCCATTTGCAGGCTGCCAGTGAAGATCATGCCGAGGATCAGTCCACAGCCCGCGACCTGAACGAGCAGTTGCGCGAACAGGTAGGCGGCCTGCAAATCAGCGTTCAGGACGCTTCCGACCTGACCAGTCTCAAGCAGGTGCTCGACAACCGCTTTGAAGGCTTGCTCAGCACCATGGACCACTACCAGCTCAAACGTGACGCACGCGAGCGGGAAGTTGCCTCGCGGCTGCAAGGCCTTTCGGCCCGCGTTGCAAGCATGGAGCAGGAAGCGCTGGGTTTCAGGACTCACCTGGAAGAACAGCGCCAAAAGGCCTTGATCGACCCGCTCACCGGCCTGCCCAATCGCGCAGCCTGGGGCGAGCGCCTCGAACAGGAGATGAGCAAGTGGCAACACGAGAAAAACAGCCTGCTGGTGTGCATTCTGGACCTGGACCACTTCAAGCGAATCAATGACGGATATGGCCACCTGGCAGGCGATAAAGTGCTGAAGATCGTCGCCAACGTTTTCAGGAAACGCCTGCGCAGCGACGATTTCCTCGCCCGGTTTGGCGGTGAGGAATTTGTCATGCTGTTGCCTGCTACACCTCCCGGCACCGGTCTGACACTGCTCGACGAACTGCGCACGGCGGTGGAGTCATGTCCGTTTCACTTCAAGGGCGAACGCGTGACGATTACAGTGTCCATTGGAGTGACGGCTTTTCGAACGGCTGAACGCAGTGACACTGCGATCAAGCGCGCCGATCAGACGCTGTACAAGGCCAAGGAAAATGGCCGAAACAGGGTCGAACAAGGCTGACTGAAACATTTTGACCTGAACGAGCACGTCAATGCCGAAGCTATTTGCACGCATGTTGTTATGATATTGCATTTCCCGCTGACGCTGCCGATCCCATGAAACTGTATTTCTCTGCCTTTCTGCTGCTCATCCTCACTGCCTGCGCCAGTGGCCCCAGGCTGGACACCAGCCATCCATCGGTGAACTTCGATGGCCGGGTTCAGTACGTGGTCATGCATTACACCTCGATCTCGATGGAAAAATCCCTCCAGCTTCTGACCCATGGAGAGGTCAGCAGCCACTATCTGATTGGCGATGACAGCAAGGCCACTATCTACAAGCTGGTCGATGAAAGCGCCCGCGCCTGGCATGCTGGCGAAAGCGAATGGGAAGGCCGTACCTGGCTTAATTCCAGCTCGATCGGCATCGAGATCGTCAACCCCGGCTTCAAGGACACACCGGCAGGCCGGTTGTGGTACCCCTACACTGAAGCACAGATCCAGTCGATCACAGTACTGCTCAAAGACATTGTCAAACGCAACAAAATCGATCCAAAACACATCATCGGCCACAGCGACATAGCGCCGACGCGCAAACAGGACCCTGGCCCGCTGTTCCCCTGGAAGCGCCTTGCTGCCGAAGGGCTCGGCATCTGGCCTGACGAACGTCTCGTTGCCCAGCATCAGGCATTGCTGGCAACCAACCTGCCAAGTATTAGCTGGTTCCAGCAACAACTGGCACGTCTGGGTTACAGCACCCCGCAGACCGGAGAGCTCGACACCGCCACGCGTCAGGTGCTGGCGGCATTCCAGATGCACTACCGCCCCGCGCGCTTCGACGGCGAACCCGATGCACAGAGCGCAGCCATCCTGCAGGTGCTTAACCGCGTCAATTAATCAGGGCACAACCTGATATTTGATGCTCTTATGAAGGGCATACAGGCAGCGCCTTCAAGGCCGTGCCGTCAAAGCGGCAACGCCATATAGAACTGCGTGCCCTGCCCGGGCCTTGAATAGACCCCCATGCGCCCGCCGTGCAGCTGAACGATCTCCTTGCACAGCGCCAGCCCGAGTCCGGCACCGCCTTTTTTGCGACCGACCTGCACGAAGGGTTCGAAGATTCGTCCCTGCTGCCCGTAGGCAATGCCCTCACCGTTGTCTTCAACGCTGATGATTGCCCTCTCGCCATGACGCCTGGCCTGCAGGCGAATCAGACCGTTCTGTGGCGTGTGCCGCAGCGCATTGTCCAGCAGGTTGTCCAGCACCCGCTCCAGCTGGGACTGATCGGCATGCAGGCGCGGCATGGGTTCCTGCATATCCAGCATCAGTACGATGTCCTGCTCAAGGGCCTTGTCCTCGAATCGCGCTCTGGCTTCTTCGAGCAAGGTTTCGATGGAGCACGGTGCCAGTTTGAGTTTCTGCAGACCGTTCTGGTAACGCGAGAAATTCAGCAGGTCATTGATGAGCTGCATAAGGCGCTGCATTTCTTCGGTGACCGTATTGAGCAGATCGGCCTCACGGGTTTCGGGGGCGAAATGCAGGCGCTCCTGGAGAAGACCGAATGCCATGTGCATACCCGTGACAGGCGTACGCAGCTCATGCGACGCGCGCAGGACGAACTCACTGCGCACCCTCTCGAAAGCACGCTGTTCGGTGACGTCATGCAGCACCATCACCGCGCCGAGGATATGGCCTTTGGTATGACTGACCGGCGTCATGCTGTAGGTCAGCAGGCGCGATTCACCGTCGATTTCGATGGCCAGGTCTTCCGGAGCACGCTCCAGCGTCCCGCCACGCAGTACCAGATGCAATTGCTCATCCAGCTCAGGTCGGCCCAACGCATCTCCAAGGCTCTGCCCGAGGCGACTCTCGTCCCAGCCGAGCTGACGCTGAGCCACAGGGTTCAAGTGCTCCAGATGCCCTTGGCGGTCAATCATCAGCAGACCATCGTCGATACTGTCGAGAACCGCTTGCAGACGCTGCTGGCCAGCCAGTAATTCATCAATATTGGTCGCCTGATGCTGACGCAGGGCTTCGGCCATGATGCCGAATCGCCGGGTCAACAGATTCATCTCGGCGGCCGACGAAATGGGCAGCGTGACTTCGTAGTCCCCTTCTCCGATGCGATCGGCAGCCTTGGCCAGCGCCTCGATCGGCGCACCGAAACGCCGGGCGATACCGTGCGCAGTCACAAAGCCGATACATAGCACCGCCAGCCCGACCAGCCCCAGCAAGCCCGCGATCCATAGTGCACGATCACGGGAGTTGATTTCGGCGCTGCTGATGTTCTCCAACGCCTTGCGATGTACAGCCAGCAAGCCGTTACGCAGGTTGTCGAAGCTGTCACTCAGCTGCGGTACGCCGCGTATGCCTCGCACATCGTTACCGTATTGCTTCCAGGTATCGATGAATTGCCGGTAATCGCCCTTGGTCTTTTCGAAACCATTGCGTACGTTTTGCTGGGTATCCTGTACCGAGCCCTCCTCCAGCAGCTCTTCAAACTGACTCTGGATTCTTTCCAGCTCAGCCTGATCGCGGTTGGCACCCGTCATCAACACCAGTTGATCACCCAGGTTCTGGCGCAGCTTCAAACCCAGATCCAGAATGGCAAAGTTATGCTGGATCAGTGATTCCTGAGTCCGGGCCATTTGCATGACGCTGACGAGCCCCAGCAGCAGTCCGAGCAAAGCAACGGTGATCAGTGCCGAGATACTCAGAAAGAGGCGGGTGCGCAGTTTCATGGCCAGCTTCATTTGAGGCCTTTCACAGGTTGTACTGTTTACGTTTGCGGTAAAGCGTCGACGCATCGATACCCAGCGTCTTGGCGGCCTGGTCAAGTGTTTCGCTGGTCGCCAGCACGGCTCCGATGTGTGCTTTTTCAAGCTCGTCCAGGCTCAAGGCGGCGCCGACACGCGGCGCATTGTTCGTCGGCTGCTCGGCCATACCCAAGTGGCTGATCTCCACACGCTCCTGCGGACAAATGATGCTGGCACGCTCGATGACGTTGCGCAGTTCACGAATGTTGCCAGGCCAGCGGTAGTTGAGCAGCGCTGCACGGGCCTCTTCACTGAACCCTCGAGCCGGGCGAGCGTACTCCTTGACGAAGCGCGCCAAAAACCGGTCCGCCAGGGTCAGGATGTCTTCGCTGCGCTCACGCAGGGCTGGCAGATGCAGAGTGATCACGTTCAGGCGGTACAGCAAATCCTCACGGAAGCGCCCGCTGCGCACCATGTCTTCCAGATTCAGGTTGGTGGCGGCCAGGATACGTACATCGGCACGTCGGGTAACCGGGTCACCCACACGCTCGTATTCCTTGTCCTGAATGAAGCGCAGCAGCTTGGGTTGCAGCGTCAGCGGGAAATCGCCGATCTCGTCGAGGAACAGTGTGCCGCCGTCCGCCTGATTCACACGGCCCAGAGTGCTCTCACTGGCACCCGTGAAGGCCCCGCGACTGTGGCCGAACAGTTCGCTTTCCATCAGTTCTGCGGTGAGCGATGGACAGTTGATCGTGACGCAGGACTTCTTTGCCCGCTTGCTCCAGCCGTGAATCGCCCGTGCCAGCTCGCCTTTACCGGTCCCCGATTCACCCAGAATCAGGATGTTGGCATCGGTCACGGCAACCTGGCGGGCAGTTTCCAGAATGGCCATCATCGAAGGACTGTGGGAATCCAGTCCGTCTTTGGGCTTGCGAACCTCGCCTTCCAGTGCCTCAAGGCGAGCAGACAGTTGGCGCACTTCAAGCTGTTTGGCGGTAGCAAGACGCAGCTGATCGGGGCTGCACGGCTTTACCAGATAGTCGGCTGCGCCCGCCTGAATGGCATCAACAGCTGTATCGACCGCAGAGTGTGCAGTCACGATGACCACACGCATCCACGGTGCCTGAATACGCATCTGCGCCAGTACATCCAGGCCGTTATCTTCACCCAGACGCAAATCGAGAAAGCACAGGTCGAAAACCTGGCGCTGCATGAGCGTGTCAGCCTGGGCTGCGCTGTTGGCAGTGGCGACACTGTAGCCTTCGTCTTCCAGACAGTACCGGAAAGTGCGGAGGATGGCGGACTCATCGTCCACAAGCAGAATACGGCCCTGATTCTCAGTGGCTGCTTCCATTTTTCCTACGCTCCTTAATGAATTGTCTCAGTTAGTCTCGGAATCATCGGGCAAGTTGCATGGTCAATTCTGATTGATTCTTCGGCATGCATGGTAGCTTTCTGAACGCCCAATGGCGAACAGCCTGATTAATCCGCGTTTATGTCGTTAAAGCCGTCCACTCGGAGACGAAATCCCATCTCAAAAGGAACGCTCATATGTTTTCACTGAAAAAGATTGCTCTGATCACCGCCGCCGCTGCGCTGCTTGGCAGCGGCCCGGTACTCGCCCAACCTGATTTGCCCACCCAACTCGCCGAGGCGCGTCAGGAAGGTTCGATCTGGACAGCTTTCGCGCTGAACAAACATCTGAGCCCGTTCAAGATCGATGTAAACGTCGACCAGGGCACTGCGACTCTGAAGGGCAAGGTTGAAAACGAGGTTGATCGTGAGCTGGCCGAACGCATTGCGCTGGATACCAAAGGAATCGAAAAGGTCGACAACCAGCTGGAGGTAGACCCTGCCGTTGCCAGCGAGCCTGGTACGCGAACCAACATGGCCCAGCGTTTCGAAGATGCCACGCTGGTCGCGACGGTGAAATCCAAATTGCTGTGGAGCAGCGTGACTGAAGCGCTGACCATCGATGTTGATAGCAAAGATGGCGTGGTCACCCTCAAAGGCCGCGCGCAAAGCCCCGAGGCCAAAGAGCTGGCTGGCAGCCTGGCAAGCAATACTGACGGGGTGATCAGCGTCAACAACCTGATCAGCCTGAGCGCAGCCGACTCGATCGCTGCCAAGACCCAGCCCCAGACATTGACCCCAACCGAGGAAATGAGCGACGCCTGGATCACCAGCAAGGTGAAGGTGAGCCTGATTTACAGCCGGACGCTGGACGGACTCAACATCAAAGTCGATACCAAAGCCGGTGTGGTGAGCCTGAACGGCGTGGTTGCCAACTTTGCAGAGAAGGAACTGGCTGTGGAAATCGCGCGCAACATTCGTGGCGTCAAGGGAGTGAATGGCGACGCTCTGAAGGTCATGGCGCGTAGCGCAGGCTGATCGCCCAGGCGCACAACGCTGAACGCTTCGTGCAGAACGCACGATTACAAAGGTGTAATCGTGCAGCTTGCTGGTAGGACGTCTCTGCAAAACTCCGCAGGCCATTGATTTTAAAGGATTTAAATTACACCAACAAACTGGCATGCAGTCTGCAATAACCCATTCAACATGGTCGATATACAACGACCCATCAGATTGAATGCCCACTCAGGCCAGGGGAGTTTGCAGATGAACAGCCAGCGTATTGCACAATTGCGTATCTCTCCCCTGCACATTCAGCAAGGTCTTTTTCTACTCCTTGCACTGCTTGTCACTCTGATCGCCATTCAGCAGTTCCAGCGTTGGAATCAAGCCAACGAAGCAACTCAAGCCAGACAGCAATTCATCCAGACCAGCAGCATTTCTTACCGCGGCGTAAGCGCCCCAGCGGTCAAGGATGCGTCCTCGAGCCTTCGCCCTGTCGATGGCCTGGTGTCTGTAGATGAAGTCGCACCGCAGCAAAAATGGGTTTTCTGACCCGACCTGAAAAATCGCAGCATTCACATTAAAACGGCACCAAAAAGGAGTATCACCATGTTGAGTTGGGCAATCACGTTTCTGATCATCGCCATTGTCGCTGCAGTACTGGGCTTCGGTGGTATCGCGGGCACGGCTACCGGTATCGCCAAGATCCTGTTCGTCGTCTTCCTGGTGATGTTCGTTGTGTCGTTCTTCTTCGGTCGTCGCGGTCGAGGCTGATAATGCACACGTCATTTCGCACACTGGCCGCCGCCCTGTTGATGGGCGGCAGCGCCATGGTCATGGCAGCCAATGATGGACAGTCTCGGGTCAACGAGCTTTTAAGCTCCGCCCCCGAGTACCGCACAACCTGGGCGAAGGTCGTCAAGAAGGAAGAGCGGTTGCCGGATTGGGTGATTAACCTGTCCGGGGCTTCCGAGCAGCAGATGACAGCGGCCACCGAAGACGGTGACAAGTATCTTGTCGGGCCGCTTTGCGAAACTGCCGATACGTGCAAAAGCAAACGCCTTATCGTGGCTTTCAGCCTCGACAAGGAAGATGCCTACGCCATGTTGGTTGAAGTACCTGCGGGCTTGCCTGCAGATAAATCACCAACTCGTCACGCGACTTACCGCTACCTGGGTAAGCCTGACGAGGGCATGCAAAAGCTCTTGAATGAAGAGCTGCGCAAAGACCCGAACTGGTATTGATTCAGAAGAAGGTATCGGCTTCAGAAGCCGATACTGAACCGCCCCGGGTTTCTCGGAGACTCCAACCTTTGAGAGGATGGAGCGATGAAAAAACTACCGAA
>NZ_LKBW01000037.1 GCF_002699855.1 Pseudomonas amygdali
CCGAGCTGGTAAAACAAGGGCCTGCCTGACGGCAGGCCCTAACCAGCCCGAACACAAAAAAACTGATACTCCGGTCAGATCAGTTCTTATGATTCAATACGGCGCGTGATCAGGGTCCGGTATCCATCACACACGCTGCTGAACCTGACCCTCAAAGGGCCAGGCTTTGCATCTCAGGTACTTGCACCATCACAACGTATAAGCAATCCCCACCTGCACCGTCCGCGGCGCCCCCGGATACGCATAGACGTTGCCAAACGCACCTTCCTCATACTCGGTATCGAAGACGTTCTTCAGGTCCAGGTTGAGCTTCACGTGCTGGTTGACCTTGTAGTAGGCCAGCAGGTCGAACACGGTGTAGCTGTCCATCGAAAAGGCGACATTGGCGGTGCGCCCGGCGCGCTGGTCGACATAACGACCGCCGCCGCCCAGACCCAGGCCGCGCAAGGCACCCTCCTGAAACTCGTAGACGTTGAGCAGGCTGAAGGTCTGCTCAGGGATGTTCATCAACCGTGTGCCGGAGCGCAGGGTGTTGTCCTTGGTCACTTCGGCGTCGACGTAAGCGTAGCTGCCCATCATCCGCCATTCGGGCGTCAGGTTGCCGACCACGTTGAGATCCAGGCCACGGCTGCGCACTTCGCCTGCCGCTACACTGAATGTGGAATCAACCGGGTCGGTGGTCAGCACGTTACGCTTCTCGATCTGGTAGATCGCCGCATCAACACTCAACTGGCCTTCCAGCGCTTCCCACTTGGTGCCGATTTCGTAAGACTTGCCCTCTTCCGGCTTGAAGCCGCCACCCAGCCGGCTCGCGCCGCTGTTGGGTTTGAATGAACGTGCGGTATTGGCGTAGACAGCGATGGTGTCGGTCAGGTCGTAGCTCAGGCCAACACGCGGTGTGACGGCATTATCGCTGGCGGTCCAACTGCTGGTGCCGGGCAGGAAGGAATCGTAATCATGTTCAAAACGTTCCAGACGAACGCCGCCCAATAGCTTCAGGCGCTCGGTCAGCGCCACTTGGTCCTGCACGAAGGCAGCCCAGGTCTTGAGGTTTTCCTTGTCGTGGGTCGTGGTCCGGGTAAGTGCTGGCCGGGCCTGGCCATAGACAGGGTTGAAGATGTCTATCGGGTAGCCACCGACGGCGCCGCTGGAACGCTGGATGATCGACTTGTAGTCATAATCCTCATACTCGACCCCGGTCAGCAGCGTGTGGTCGAAACCACCGGCGGAAAAGTGCCCGGTCAGGTTCAACTGCACATCGCGATCTGTCCATTCCAGCTTGCGATAGTTGAAGTTGCGCCCGAGGGTGCGACCATCTGCCGCCAGGCCGTTGGCCTCGATGGCATTGCCTTGCAGGGAACCGTCGAGAATCTGGACGCCGCCACCCAGCTTCCAGTCGGCATTGAGGTCATGGTCGAAGCGCAACTGAGCCATGTTGTTGTCGTTATGCAGCTTGCCCACGCTCTTCTCACCGAAGAACGTATCGCGCGAGGCGGTACTCGTCTGGTTGGCATAACGCGTCAGGCCACGATCCAGCGGTGCATTGTTGCGCATGAAGTCGCCTTCGAAGGTAATGCGCGTGACGTCGTTGACCTCCCAGCTCAAAACCGGAGCCACGCCATAGCGTTCGGTCTCGACGTGATCACGAAAGGTATCGCCGCCTTCGCCCACGACGTTGAGGCGATAGGCGAAACGCCCTTCGTCATCGAGCGGACCGGACGCGTCCAGCGTGCCGCGCTTCATGCCCTGATCATTGAGCTGACTGCCCAGCGTGACCTTGCGCTCGGCCAGTGGCTGCTTGGAGACCACGTTGAAGGTGCCGCCCGGATCGCCCCGGCCGTACAGCGTGGTGGCCGGACCGCGCAACACTTCAAGGCGCTCGATGGTGTTGGCATCCGGCATGTTCGGATAGCCGCGATTGATCGGGAAGCCGTTGCGATAGAACTCGCCGGTGGTAAAACCGCGCACCGTGAATGTAGTCAGCCCTTGACCGCCGAAGTTGTTGGCCCGCCCGACGCCACCCGCGTAGTCCAGAGCGTCCTGCAATCGTGTGGAACCGATGTCTTCTACCGCGTCGCGGGTCACAACGCTGACGGACTGTGGCGTTTCATGCAGCGAGGTATCGGTGCGCGTGGCGCTGGCAAAGCGTGTGGCCCGATAGCCTTCGACCGGCCCTTGCGCCGTTTCGGCATTGGCAGCGCCCTGGATGTCGATATTCTGCAACTCTACGGAAGGTTGCCCGGCAGTAACCTGGTCAGCCCAGGCGGCTTGAGAGATCGCTTGAATGACGCAAAGTGAAACGAGAGTACGACGCATCGACGTGCAGCCCTTGGCAAGAAACCAGGCCTCTTGGGACCCGGCAGGATTTTTCGCGAATAGTACAGATTCGTATTAACACCTGATACAAATTCGCAAAAATATCTTTTGCCCATGCTGCGCATCACATTTCGCAACCGTGGGGACAAACAGGCAAACTGGCGCTCATCGCACCTGACAAGAGAACCGACAATGCCTCTTTCCAACAAGCCCGCCGACCCGCATTGTGCTTTGCTGGTGATCGACATGCAGTACGACTTCATGCCCGGCGGACAACTGGCGGTGGCTGACGGCGACGCGTTGCTGCCGTTGATCAATCGTCTGGGCGCGCGTTTTGCCCAAGTGATCATTACGCAGGACTGGCATCCTGCCGGGCATATTTCGTTTGCTTCAAGCCACGCTCAGCGCCTGCCGTTCGAGAGCATCACCCTGCCCTACGGCCCGCAAACCCTGTGGCCGGACCATTGCGTGCAAGGCAGCCACNGCACAACTGATCCTGCGCAAGGGCTGCAATACGCATATCGACAGCTATTCGGCATTTCTGGAGGCAGACCGCACGACCAGCACAGGACTGGCCGGGTATCTGAAAGAGCGCGGCATCGACACGGTATTCGTGGTCGGTCTGGCGCTGGATTTCTGCGTCGCCTGGTCTGCTCAGGATGCACGCAGTGCCGGTTTCAATACGTATGTCATCGAAGATGGCTGTCGCGCCATCGACATGAACGGCTCGCTGGAGAATGCCTGGAAGACCCTCCTGAGCATGGGTGTAGAACGCGTGCAAAGCTCAGATCTGCTGGGCTAGACGGGCGCACCCTGCAACCGGCGCAAACAATCGTTGATACGTCCCGCTGTTAGCGAACGACCGCGCGCGGCGCCTGTCTGAACCATCGGACCGGCAATGCCCGTGCCGGTCCCTTTCATCACTGGCGCTGAGGATGTTGTATGGATCACGAAGTAGACGGCAAGACCCCCGGCCTGTCAGCCGAGGAAGAGCGCGAGATTGATGAGAACCAGCCGCCCCGCGCGGCGGTGCTGCACGAAACCATCCGTATTCAGGGCGATCACGAACTGGAGCGCAGTGTTGCCGCCCTGTGGTGGTCGGCGCTCGCGGCCGGGCTGACGATGGGCCTGTCGTTGATGGCGATGGGGCTGTTCAAGTCGCGGCTGGAAGGCATACCCGGCAGTCACGTAATCAGCAGCCTTGGCTATTCGGCCGGGTTTCTCGCGGTCATCCTGGCGCGCCAGCAATTGTTCACTGAAAACACTATTACCGCCGTGCTGCCGGTCATGAGCAAGTTGAACCTGGCCAACATCGGTCGATTGTTTCGGCTCTGGGGTGTGGTATTGGCGGGCAACCTCGCAGGAACGCTGCTGGTAGCGTATGTCATGCTCAATCTGCCGATTTTCGACACCAGTACAGACAAGGCATTTCTGGAGATTGGCCACAAGGTCATGGAAAACGACGTCAGTCAGATGTTTTCCAAGGGCATCGTGTCCGGCTGGATGATCGCGACCATGGTCTGGATGATTGCATCCATGGAAAATGCCAAGATCGCCATTATCATTCTGATCACTTACCTGATGGCGCTCGGGGACTTCACGCACATTGTCGTGGGCTCGGCCGAAGTGTCCTATCTGGTATTTGCCGGAGAGCTGGGCTGGAAGGATTTCTGGTTTACCTTTGCCGGCCCTACATTGGCAGGCAATATCATTGGTGGCAGCTTTATCTTTGCCTTGATCAGCCATGCACAGATCCGCAGCGAAAAAGACACGACCGCCAAACTGGAACGCGATCGTCAGGACAAGGCAGAAAAAAGCCGCCGGGAAAAGCAGCAGCAAACGCTCAAGGACGCGGATATCAGCATGCAGAATGACATATGATCCCTATCATTAAACTTTCTTTCAGGAAGCGCAGTGGCTTTTAAAGGCAGAATGAGTTTTTGAACGCACTTATTCAGGCAGGGACCATGACCCGAATTCTGGCAATCGAAGATGATGCCATCACAGCAAAGGAAATCGTGACCGAACTCAGCAACCACGGACTGGAAGTGGACTGGGTGGACAACGGCCGTGACGGTCTTGCACGTGCAGTGAGCGGCGACTATGACTTGATTACTCTGGACCGCATGCTTCCGGAGATGGATGGTCTGACCATCGTCACCCATCTGCGCGCCCAGGGTATCGCCACGCCAATCCTGATGATCAGCGCTCTTTCCGACGTGGACGAGCGGGTGCGCGGGCTGCGTGCAGGTGGGGATGATTATCTGCCCAAACCGTTTGCTTCCGACGAAATGGCGGCGCGTGTCGAAGTGCTCCTGCGCCGCAGCAACCCGGTCAGCGCGGGCAAGACAGTGCTACAGGTCGCTGATCTGGAACTGAACCTGATCAGCCGCGAAGCCTGCCGTGGCGGTGAGCCGCTGACCCTGCTGCCCACCGAGTTCAAGCTGCTGGAATTCCTGATGCGCAACAGCGGCCAGATCATCACCCGCATGATGATTTTCCAGGAAGTCTGGGGCTATCACTTTGATCCGGGCACTAACCTGATCGACGTGCACATTGGCCGTCTGCGCAAGAAGATAGACCAACCTGGCACCGCACAGCTGATCCAGACCGTGCGAGGTTCAGGTTATGTTATTGCCGAACCCGTCTAAGGGCTGGCGATCTTCAACAAGCCGATTACTGGCGCTATACAGTTCCCTGTTTGTCGCCTGGAGCGTGATGCTGCTGGGCGTCCTCTACTGGGAGGTCAACTCCTACCTGGACAACCTCGCCCGCCAGTCACTCACTCACCGCCAGCAGCTGTTTTCGCGCTTTGAAGGTCAGGCCCTGGTTGATGCTCTGGCCACCAGCATGACCTTCGATACGCGCGCAGTGGACGCTTATGGCCTGTTCGACCGAAACTTTCGTCCCGTGGCAGGCCCCATCACCCGTGTGCCGAAAAACCTGCCCATCGACGGCCAGATCCATGTACTGAGCGACTGCATCGAATCGGATGACCCGGGCCTGCCGCAAGGCAGCTGTGATGCGATAGTCAACCGAACGTCCGACGGGCGCTGGCTGGTACTGGTGCGCGAGAATGGCTCGTTGCTTGCCGTCAGCACTCTGATCCTGCATGCCTTGCTGTGGGGCATCTCTCTGACCATTATTCCCGGGGTCGCCGGCTGGCATTTGCTGCGCCGCCGCCCGTTGCGCCGCATACGCGCCATTCAGGCCAGCGCCGAATCAATCATCGCCGGCGACATGGCTGGCCGACTGCCGGTCTCGAACAGACGTGATGAGCTGGACATGCTGGCGGTGATCGTCAACGCCATGCTCAACCGTATCGAAAAGCTCATGAACGAGGTCAAGGGCGTCTGCGACAATATCGCCCATGACCTGCGCACGCCACTGACCCGGCTGCGCGCCCAGCTTTATCGCATTCAGCAGCAATCAGCACAAGATTCGCCCCATTCCACCCAGATTGCCCAGGTCATCAGTGAAGCAGACACGCTGATGGCGCGTTTCCGTGGGCTGCTGCGCATTTCGGAACTGGAAGACCGCCAGCGACGTTCGGCGTTCATTGAGCTGGAGCTGCAACCACTGTTGCAGGAACTGCATGATTTCTACCTGCCACTGGCCGAAGAAGACCAGATCACCCTGCTGCTGGACCTGCACGACACATTACCCACGCTGGTAGGCGACCGAGCCCTGCTGTTTGAAGCGCTGACCAACCTGCTGGGAAATGCAATCAAGTTCACCCCTTCCGGCGGGATTGTAAAAATCAGCGCCTACCCCTCCAGCGACGGCATCACGCCGTGCATTGAAGTACAGGACTCTGGGCCCGGCATCCCCGTCGCCGAGCGCGCAGCCGTCTTCCAGCGCTTCTATCGCAGCGAAACCGGCACTGAACAGAGCGGCTTCGGGCTCGGTCTTTCCGTAGTCGCCGCTATCGTCAATCTGCATGGTTTTACGCTGCAAATAGGCATCAGCGAATACGGCGGCGCAAGCTTGTTGCTGGAATGTCGCACCGTAAACACTCTGGCCTGAGATTCAATCGCGATCCCCTGCGCAAAACACTACGTGCCTGCTTTTTGACGAGCTTGAAACGTCTGGGTCAGTGGTTCCAGAGCTTTCGATAGTTATCTGGCGCAGCCTGCCAAGCGCTAATTTGTAACAATATATTTCAAAAACCGCTGTAGCTTGACCGTTTCAGCGCTCACAAGTTCCACTCAATAAATGCGCTTTTCTGGCTTTATATGACGGTTTTCCCCGAATAAATCACCCCATCGAGCAGATGGCGGTTCTTCGCCTTCCAGGCAAAATGTGAACGAATAGACATTTTTAAGACGTCAGCGTCTTGTCGCTTCGCTGGCGCTGCGCTATTATAACCGGGCAAACAAGGTTCCTGCTGCACCGCTTGGCTGCACCCAAAATAATAACTCACCGGATTTCGCCACTAACAAGGCGAGGCTTTGACATGGCTGCCAAAGCAGAGAACGCTGTACTAATTAGTTGGATCAACATCGGCTGGGAGGCTGTTATGGGCGCACAATCAAAGATTTTAAGCGTAGGTCAGTACAAGGTTTACACCGAGACTTACTGGAAAGGCAGCGAGGCCAAGACCATCTTGCTGGTCAACGGTGCGTTATCGACCACCGGCTCTTTCGGGCAGACCGTCAAGTACCTGCAACCGCACTACAACCTCGTACTATTCGACCTGCCGTTTTCGGGGCAGTCCCGAGCCCACAACCCGGACGACATGATTGTCAGCAAGGAAGATGAAGTAAACATCCTGCTGCAGTTGATCGACCTTTATCAGGTGAACCACCTGCTGTCGGTATCCTGGGGCGGTGTATCGGCCCTGCTGGCCCTTTCCGAGTGCCCGCCATCCGTGGAGAAGGCGATCATCAGCTCGTTCTCGCCGGTCCTCAACGAGGCCATGCTCGATTACATCGATAACGCCCAGATCTATCTGGCCGCCCGCGAGAAGCGCAAGATCGGCTCACTGCTCAATGACACCGTGGGCAAGTACCTGCCGCGCCTGTTCAAACTTTATAACTACAAGCACCTGATCAGCCTTGCCGAACACGAATATCGCCAGATCGACTTTCACATCAGCCAGATTCGCAAACTAAGCGCCACTAACTACGTCGAGCGTTTTTCCTCGATCAAGATTCCGGTGCTGTTCATCAACGGTGAAAAAGATGAGTACACCACCGTTGAAGATGCGCGGATGTTTTCCAACTACATCGCCAAAAGCAGTTTCAACGTCGTTCCGGACACCGGGCACTTTCTGGATCTGGAGAGCAAGGCGGCGTGGCACCACTCGCAACGCACCGCACTGACGTTCCTGGGCACCGAAGCCACTCAACAGGTGTGGCCAAGCGTCACCGCGATGCCTGAAACACGCTCGCCTGCGCCCGGGAAGCCGTTCAGCTTTTCCGGCGTGACGCAGTGATTCACCGGTGTTGGTTTCTTTGATCGGGCAGTGCTATTCGTTGATGACTTTTCCCTTTGCAACGCGCTTGCGTTGGTACTGCCGTGCTACCGGAAATGTCCGGCCATCGCACCTCATACCTGTTCAGCCCGGCCTGGTGCTGGGGTTCATTTCACTGCTCTCGCTCAGCGCTTGTTCCGCAGGGAAACCTGCAGAAAAGGCGCTGGTGCGAGTCGAGGTGCAGCCAGTTGCCTTGGTGGACGTCTCAAGCAGTGTGGCGCTGACAGGCGATATCCAGGCGCGCAAAGTAACCGAGCAAGCGTTTCGCGTGTCGGGCAAGCTGATCAAACGCTACGTGGATGTCGGGAACCGCGTGCGTGCCGGGCAAGTGCTTGCCAGGCTGGACCCGCAAGAACAGAAGAACGAGCTGGCGTCGGCCAATGCCGAAGTGGCCATGCGACAGTCGCGCTTATACCTCGCCGAACAAAATTACCTGCGTCAGCAGTTACTGCTGCCCAAGGGCTATACCAATCTCAGTGAATACCAGAAGGCACGCTCCGGCCTTGAGAGTGCGCGAGCTGAATTGGCAGCGCTGCAAGCTCAACAGGCCAATGCACGTGATCAAGTCGGTTACACCGAACTGCTCGCAGTAGCAGATGGCGTCATCACTGCACGGCATGCCGAAGAAGGTCAGGTGGTCCAGGCCGCCGCACCGGTGTTCAGTGTCGCTCACGATGGCGAACGCGAAGCGGTATTTTACGTGTATGAATCGCTGCTGCGCTCCGATCAGACAGGCGCTACGGTGATCATTAGCCCTATCGCTGAACAGGGCATTCAGTTGACCGGCATCATCAGGGAAATCACGCCCATCGTTTCCGCCGCTAACGGCACATTGCGAGTGCGCGTTGCGCTGCCGGACGTCGCCGTTGCACCTGCACTCGGCTCAGTGGTCAGCGCCCGCCTGCAGGTTCGGTCACAACGGGCGTACGCTCTGCCCTGGTCAGCGCTGAGCCGCGCCAAGGGCCAACCGGCAGTCTGGCAGGTGGACGCTCAGGCAAGGGTCAAGCTGACGCGGGTCAACGTGCTGCGCTATGAACAGGGCCAGGTGATCGTTTCCGAGGGGCTGTCCGAGGGGGATCGGGTGGTTTCCCGAGGGCTGCAGTTTCTCTACCCGGGGCAACGGGTCGAGGTCGCCGAGCGAGTGCCAGTCGAGGTGGCTGTCTCGTTGGCGTCATCGGCACCTGGGCAATGAGCAGCACACCTGCAGAACCACGACCGACACATGCTTGCTGGCTGCTCTGTTTGCTGATCATGACGCTGCCGGGCTGCCGCGACAAACCGCTTCGCGAAGCGGTCGAGCGGCCCGTGCTGTTCACCGAAATTGCCGATCAGCGCAGCGCCTCTTATGCGCGCTTCGCCGGAGTCATCCAGCCGCAATACGAGGTAGCACTGGGTTTTCGTGTGGCCGGACGACTGGCAACCCGGCACGCAGAGGTCGGTGACCGAGTGCGCAAAGGCGATCTGCTCGCCACGCTGGAGCCAGGCGATCAGCAACATCGTTTGCGTGCCCGCCAGGCAGAACTCGGCAGAGCCCGGTCTGCCTGGCAGCAGGCGCGCGATGAGCAAACGCGTTACCAGCAACTCTACGAGCGCGGTATCGGCTCGCGGGCGCGTCTGGACCAGTTGAACAGTGAAGTGCGCACTCAGGACGCACTTCGCAGTCAGGCCAGCATTGCGCTGCAACAAGCTACTGACCATGTGTCCTACACGCGCCTGTCAGCCGAATTCGACGGCCTGATCACCGAATGGCAAGCCGAAGTCGGTCAGGTCATCGCGACCGGTCAGGCAGTGGTCAGCCTTGCGCGTCCGGAAAGCCGCGAAGCGGTGGTCGATTTGCCGCTGGGGGCACTGGATGACAATCAGCGCATCAGGGTGATTTCGCAACTCGATGAGCAAGTCTCAGTGGCCGCAAAAGTCCGCCAGTTTGCACCGCAAATCAACGCCGAAACCCGCACTCAACGTGTCCGTCTGGCCATGCAGCACATGCCCGACAGCTTTCGTCCGGGCTCGACGGTCACGGTCGAAATCAGCGGCGACGCACCGCCGTTTCACGAGCTGCCCGGCAGCGCCGTTGTGGAGCGCGACGGTCTGTCTCAGGTATGGGTCATCGACCCATCGACCTCGACACTCGTTGCGCGCACGGTGCAGGTACTGACGCGCACGGGCTCGAAGGTACGGATCAGCGGCGAGCTGCACGAGGGCGAAAAAGTGGTGACTGCTGGCGTTAACGGCATGCAGTCCGGACAGAAAATACGCATGCAGCGAGAGGTCAGTTTGTGAGGGAGCGTTTCAATCTGTCGGCCTGGGGGCTCAGGCATCGCACGCTGGTCTGGTACATGATGTTCGTTTCACTGCTGATGGGCAGTTGGTCGTTTCTGAATCTGGGCCGCGAGGAAGACCCTTCCTTTGCCATCAAGACCATGGTCATTCAGGCGCGTTGGCCGGGTGCTACGTTGCCCGACACCTTGCAACAGGTCACCGACCGGCTGGAAAAGAAGCTCGAAGAAATCGACGCGCTGGATTACGTGAAAAGCTACACGCTGGCCGGCGAATCGACGCTTTTTGTCTTCCTCAAAAGCGAGACCCGTAGCGCCGACATCCCGGCAGCGTGGTATCAGGTACGCAAGAAGATCAGCGATGTACGCAGCGAATTGCCCAGCGGCATTCAGGGCCCTGCATTCAACGACGAGTTTGGTGATGTGTTCGGCAGTATCTATGCGTTCACCGCTGACGGCCTGTCGTTCCGCCAGTTGCGCGATTACGTCGAACAGGTGCGCGCCGATATCCGCAGCGTGCCCAACCTGGGCAAGATCGAGCTGCTCGGTGCCCAGCGCGAAGTCATTTATCTGAATTTTTCGATCCGCAAGCTCGCGGCGTTGGGCATCGATCAGCGCCAGGTGCTGCAAAGCCTGCAAGCGCAAAACTCGGTAACGCCCGCCGGGGTGATTGAGTCAGGCCCGGAACGCATTGCGGTACGCGCCAGCGGTCAATTCAGCAGTGAAGAGGACCTTGAGGCCGTCAATCTGCGCTTTGGTGAGCGGTTCTTTCGCCTCAGCGATCTGGCGACTATCGAACGCCGCTACGCTGACCCGCCCTCCTCGCTGTTCCGTTTCAATGGCCAACCGGCCATCGGGCTTGCGGTGGCCATGAAGCAAGGCGGCAACATTCAGGCATTCGGTACGCAGTTGCAGCAGCGCATCGACGAGCTGACTACCGAGCTACCGTTGGGCATCGACGTGCATCTGGTGTCCAGCCAGGCCGACGTGGTTGAAAAAGCCATCGGCGGCTTCACCCATGCACTCTTTGAAGCGATCCTGATTGTGTTGGTCGTGAGCTTCATCAGCCTCGGCATTCGCGCAGGTCTGGTGGTGGCCTGTTCGATTCCACTGGTGCTCGCGCTGGTCTTTGTGTTCATGGAGTACAGCGGCATCACCATGCAGCGCATCTCGCTGGGTGCGCTGATCATCGCCTTGGGGCTGTTGGTGGATGACGCCATGATTACCGTCGAAATGATGGTGACCCGCCTGGAAAGCGGCGATTCGTTGCCACAGGCCGCGACCTTCGCCTATACCTCGACGGCCTTCCCGATGCTGACCGGCACGCTGGTGACGGTTGCCGGTTTCGTGCCCATCGGCCTGAATTCCAGTTCAGCGGGCGAATACGTGTTCACCATGTTCGCAGTCATCGCCGTGGCCCTGTTGCTGTCCTGGCTGGTGGCGGTGCTGTTTGCGCCACTGATTGGCGTGCATATCCTCAAGGCGTCGGCGCCGCATGCCGCGCCGGGGCGCTGGATGCGCGGCTTCAGCGGCCTGCTGATCCAGACCCTGGAGCACCGCTGGTGGGTGATCGGCATCACGTTGCTGATGTTCATCGGCTCACTGTTTGCCACCAGAATGCTGCAGAACCAGTTCTTTCCGGACTCCGACCGCCCGGAAATTCTGGTGGATATCTATATGCCGCAAAACGGCTCCATCGAAGGCACACGCCAGACCATGGATCGCTTTGAGGCCACGCTCAAGAACGATCCCGATGTGCTGCGCTGGAGTTCCTATGTAGGCAAAGGTGCGGTGCGTTTCTACCTGCCACTGGACCAGCAACTGAGCAATCCCTTTTATGGGCAACTGGTGATCGTGAGCCAGGGCGGCGCAGCGCGTGATCGTCTGATCGAGCGTCTGCGCCAGCGCTTTCGTGACGATTATGTCGGGGTGGGCGGCTACGTCCAGCCATTGAACATGGGGCCGCCAGTGGGCTGGCCGGTGCAATACCGGGTCAGCGGCCCGGACATCGAACAAGTGCGCAGCCAGGCGATGGCACTGGCGGCCATCCTCGACGCCAACCCAAACATCGGCCAGGTCATCTATGACTGGAACGAGCCGGGCAAAGTGCTGAAGATTGATATCGCGCAGGACAAGGTGCGTCAATTCGGCCTGTCTTCGGAAGACGTGGCGCAAATCCTCAACAGTATGGTCAGCGGAACGACCATCACTCAGGTGCGCGACAGTACCTACCTGATCGACATGGTCGCGCGCGCAGAAAACGATGAGCGCAACTCGGTACAAAGCCTCGGCAACCTGCAGATCCCGACACCCAACGGTGCGAGCGTGCCGCTGCTGGCGTTCGCCACGCTCAGCTACGAGCAGGAACAGCCGCTGGTCTGGCGTCGCGACCGGCTGGCGACCATCACCCTTAAAGCCAGCGTGCTCGGAAAACTGCAACCGGCCGCGCTGGTCAGGCAATTGAAAACGGAAGTCGACGCCTTCAGCGCCCGCCTGCCACTACGCTATTCGCTGGCTACTGGTGGTGCGGTCGAGGCCAGCGCCCGCTCGCAAGGGCCCATATTGAAGGTCGTGCCACTGATGTTGCTGCTGGTGGTGAGCTTTTTGATGATCCAGCTGCACAGTGTCAAAAAACTTCTGCTAGTGGTCAGCGTGGTGCCGCTCGGCCTGATTGGCGTGGTCGCAGCGTTATTGATATCCGGCTATCCGCTGGGCTTCGTCGCGATTCTTGGCGTTCTGGCGCTGATCGGCATCATTATTCGCAATTCGGTGATTCTGGTCACACAGATCGACGAGTTCATCGCTGCCGGTGAGAGTGCCTGGACATCGGTGGTCAAGGCCACCGAACATCGCTGCCGGCCGATTCTGCTGACCGCAGCAGCCGCAAGCCTGGGCATGATCCCGATTGCCCGCGAGGTGTTCTGGGGCCCGATGGCGATCGCCATGATCGGCGGTATCGCCATTGCCACCTTGCTGACGTTGTTTTTTCTGCCTGCGCTGTATGTGGTGAGCTACAGGATCAGGCCGCCGGCGGCTTAGCGGGTCAGATTTCGATTGGCAGAAAATCGAACAGGGCCTGAGGAGCCTCGACCAGCAACATGTTTTTGAGCGGTTCCGGGCACTCAAGCGCCCGGAACTGCTCGACCACACTGGCGTAACTGACCTCTTGCTCATGCTGGGTGTGTGGCCAGTCGCTGCCCCATACCAACCGGCGCGGACCAAAGCTTTGCAGCAGCAGAGGCAATGCAGCGTGGGCAAACGCCGCATTTTGCTCGGCAGTGCCGCCCAGTCGATAAATTGCCGAGACTTTCATCCACAGCTGCCCGCTCAGGCCCAACTCCAGCAATGCCTGGAACGCCGGGTCATCAATACCAAGGCGCGCATCGGGCCGACCAAAATGGTCGATCACAATCTTGCAACCGAATGGCAGCAACTGCCGGATCAGCCCCGGCAAGTCCGCAACCTCACGGTGCAGTTCAACATGCCAACCAAGGGTCCAGACGTTCTTGAACAACGACTTCCATTCAGGTGCGGTGAAGTCAGGCAATGCCCTGCCGATGAGGTTCAGGCGAATACCGACAATGCCCAGCCCCGCCATACGCTGCAAGGCACCACGGCTGATATCGGTATCAACCACCGCCACACCGCGCAACCGATCAGGGGCCTGCGCCAAAGCGTCGAACAGAAATCGGTTATCGGTGCCCAGAAAACTGGGCTGCACCAGTACGCCATGACTCAAACCATGTTCGTGCAGGTGGGCCAGATACGCTTGCACAGTGGCATCGTAGTCCGGGCTGTAACGTCGTCCTGACGTCAGACTCAAATCCTTGCTGAAGACATGAGCATGGGCATCAATGCCCAGGATTGGCGTGGTACAGGGGTCGGTCATGAGTTCATCTGTAGTCAACGCAGTGCCGTAACACCGCGGGTGAAAGGATATTCAAGCCTGCTGCGCTGCGCCCTTATCCAGCGGGTCGGCAGCAATCAGCGTGGCATCAAGATTGCGTCCACGGGTTTCCGGCAGGCAGAAAGCAGCCACCATCGCCACGCCATAGGCAATACCGGCATCGATGCCGATGGCAGTGCCCAGCGACATCGATTCGCTCATATGGCCCACTAGAAACGGGAACACCGCCGACAATACGCGCCCGAAGTTGTAACAGAAGCCAACCCCTGCCCCACGTACGTCTGCCGGGTACAACTCGTTGAAAAACGAACCCAGGCTGGCCGGAATGCCAGCGGCGAAGAACCCCAGCGGAAAGCCAAGAAACAGCATTTGCGTATTGCTCAGCGGCAGCATCAGATAGCACTGCACCGTGACCACGCAGCACAGCGCGAACAGCATGATGTTCTTGCGTCGGCCAATGCGGTCGATCAACAGACCGCTGCATACGCAACCGCACCAGAATGCAACGATAATGACCGCCAGATAGCCGCCGGAGCTGAGCACTGACAGGTTGCGTTCGGTTTTCAGAAAGGTGGGCAGCCACGTCATGACCGCGTGATAACCGCCGTGCGCACCAAGGCCCAGCAAGCCGCCGAGCAAGGTGACGCGCAATAATTCGGGGCGAAAGATTCCGGCCATCGACTTGAAGAAATTACCCTTCGGAGCAGCGTTTTTCTGCATGCGCTGGAAGCTGTCCGGCTCCTCGACGTTGCGGCGCACCCAGATAATCATCAGTGCTGGCAGCAGGCCGACGAAAAACATTACCCGCCAGGCAATATCCTCCGGCACAAACGAATAGATCAGGGTAAACAACACCACCGCCAGCCCCCAGCCGACAGCCCAGGCGCTTTGCACCGTTGCCATCACTTTGCCGCGGTAGCGCGACTGGATCGTCTCGGCCATCAACACCGCGCCCGCCGCCCACTCACCGCCGATGCCAAAGCCCTGCAGCGCTTTGATGATCAATAACTGATTGAAGCCGGTCACGAAGGCAGACAGAAAGGTGAAGAAGGAAAACGACAGGATCATCCATTGCAACGTGCGAACAGAGACTGTCAGAAATTTTGTGTTCGGGCATAACATGTAGCTAGAGGTGCATGTATGCCGACCAAA
>NZ_LKBW01000038.1 GCF_002699855.1 Pseudomonas amygdali
GCACGTGCTGACTGCTGGCTGGGGTCAGCCTGCTGAGCAGCGTACCGGTAGTACGTCGACGGGGCGATTGGCAACACCTTGCAAATCGCCCCGTCGACCCCGTAAGACTGGCGGTGCTCATCAATAAACGTCTTCATCGTTTGAACGGGCGGTCGAGCTCCGCCTGGGCAAAANACCGGCAGAACACCCTCTATCATTCGGCACACTTTCAAGACGGCACCCTGAGCCTGTTGGAAGCCAATCCCTATACTCTGCGCCTGCGCGGACGCTTCAGTTTCAGCATGTCATCGATTAATTTCGAAGTGACCAACGGCTTTTTCGACGTACATTGCCGATAAATCAGGTGCGCAGAAAGCGGGCAATCACTTGCGCCGACTCGACCAGGCATTGTTCATGGCTGATACCTGCGACTTTCAATGGTTTGAGGTCGTGATTGGCGGTCGGCAACCAGTGCAGTTGAATAGCGCTGGACAACGCATAACCCTCCACTGCTTCGCGATTACCCAACGCATCGCGCTCGCCCTGAACGATCAGAGCAGGTGTTTTCAATTCAGCCAGATGGGCCACGCGCGGTTTCTCCGGCTTGCCCACGGCATAGAACGGATACCCCAGGCAAACCAGCGCATCCGCCTCGATCTCATCGGCAATCAGGCTGGCCATTCGCCCGCCCATCGACTTGCCGCCAACAGCAAGTCGCCCAGCCACAAAAGGCCTGACCAAGGCATAGACCTCTCGCCAGCATTCCAGCAATTGCGCCTGCGGATTGGGCGGACGCTTGCTGCCGCCGTGACGCCGCAGGGCCATGTAAGGAAACTCGAAGCGCAGGACGCTGACGCCTTGCGCCGCAATATCGGTGGCCATGTGGCTCATGAAATCGCTGTCCATCGGTGCGCCTGCGCCATGTGCCAGCAGCAAGGTGGGCGCCTCCTGCGCGTCTGCCCGCAGGGTGGGCGTCCATAACCAGCCTTTTTCGTTGATCAGTTGCAGCCATTGATCCTTGCCAGTGCCGGGCTGTGGGCCTTTGCTCATGCTTGCCTCGTTCAGATGAATCTCAGAGTAGCCCGCTACTATAACCGCGAATCCTGCGTGAATCGCGCAAGCGCAGAGCGCGTGGACGCACCGACAGGCCCTGCCGGACAGCCACCATTCAGGTCCGCCCGGTTAATCTGCCAAGGTGCACAAGGTAAAAGTACCAAGGCGATGAGCGCCCCAAACCTGACACCGCCGGGCGGTTTCATTGACGGTACTGGCCTCGCACAATTGCAACAGAACCGCTGAGTCGGTCGCCAGAGTCATATGCCTGCTCAGGCCAGTTTGCTGGGCTATGACAGATGCAACCGCCGATTGAACATGCGTGACAGTCTTTGCGCGAGTCCTGATCAACTCGTCTGTACGCGAGGGTCGCCACCGCTTTGCTCCAATCCAGCGGCGATGCGTGAACTCCGCACCCTGCAACGGGGTGCGGAATACTCGCTGACAATACAACGCAGATTATCCGCTCCGCGCTGCGGCTTCCCACACCCTTCTTTCAAAGCTAAACTCGTCGACACACGTCTGCTGCAACCATTTGACGCTCGCTAATGTGCCTGTCTGTTCCTGCCCCTGCCTTTTCGTGTGCCTCGATGCCATTTCCAGCGATGCATCGCCCGAGCCCGATTACGTCTGCGGTCAACATCTGAATCGTGGAAGTCTGGAATGAACACAACAACCAGTCCGACGACCTACAACTACACAGTGGTGCGCCAGTTTGCCATCATGACCGTGGTCTGGGGCGTGATCGGCATGAGCCTGGGAGTGTTCATCGCTTCGCAGCTGGTCTGGCCGGGACTGAACCTGGAACTTGAATGGACTACCTTCGGACGCCTGCGGCCGTTGCACACCAACCTGGTGATCTTTGCGTTCGGTGGCTGCGCGCTGTTTGCCACCTCTTATTACGTGGTACAGCGCACCTGCCAGACACGGCTTGTTTCCGATGGCCTCGCGGCATTTACCTTCTGGGGCTGGCAAGCCGTGATTGTCGGCGCCATCGTGACGCTGCCGATGGGCTACACCACCACCAAGGAATATGCCGAACTTGAATGGCCGGTGGCCATTCTGCTGGCGATCGTCTGGGCCGCCTACGCTGCGGTGTTTTTCGGCACCATCGTCAAACGCCGGACCCGGCATATCTATGTCGCCAACTGGTTTTACGGCGCATTCATCGTGGTGACCGGCATGCTGCACATCGTCAACCACATCTCGCTGCCGGTCAGCCTGTTCAAATCCTATTCGGCCTACGCCGGAGCGACCGACGCCATGATCCAGTGGTGGTACGGGCACAATGCCGTAGGTTTTTTCCTGACCACCGGCTTTCTCGGCATGATGTATTACTTCGTGCCCAAACAGGCCGAGCGCCCGGTGTACTCCTATCGTTTGTCCATCGTGCATTTCTGGGCATTGATCACCCTGTATATCTGGGCCGGTCCGCACCATCTGCACTACACCGCCCTGCCAGACTGGGCACAGTCGCTGGGTATGGTCATGTCGATCATTCTGCTGGTACCCAGCTGGGGCGGGATGATCAACGGCATGATGACGCTGTCGGGTGCATGGCATAAGTTGCGGACCGATTCGATACTGCGCTTTCTCGTGGTCTCGCTGGCGTTCTATGGCATGTCGACCTTTGAAGGCCCGATGATGGCAATCAAGACCGTCAACTCGCTGTCGCACTACACCGACTGGACCATCGGCCACGTACATGCCGGGGCATTGGGCTGGGTGGCGATGATTACCATTGGGTCGGTTTATCACATGATCCCGAAACTTTACGCCCGTCCGCACATGCACAGTGTCGGCCTGATCAACACGCATTTCTGGCTCGCGACCGTCGGTACTGTGCTGTACATCACCTCGATGTGGGTCAATGGCATCACCCAGGGCCTGATGTGGCGTGCAGTGAACGACGACGGCACGCTGACCTATTCCTTCATCGAGACCATGCAGGCCAGTCACTCCGGCTACATCGTGCGCGCCATCGGCGGTGCCATCTTCACCAGCGGCATGCTGTTGATGGCCTACAACGTGATACGTACAGTGCGAGCCTCTGACCCGCAGGCGGCCGAGGCCGCTGCGCGCATTGCCGTCGTGGGAGCGCATTGATGAAACATGATGTGCTCGAAAAAAACATCGGCCTGCTGGCGTTCTTTATGGTTATTGCCGTGAGCATCGGCGGGCTGACGCAGATCGTCCCGCTGTTTTTTCAGGATGTGACCAATCAACCGATCGAAGGCATGAAACCACGCAGCGCGCTGGAGGTAGAAGGCCGCGATGTATTCATCGCCAATGGTTGCGTAGGCTGCCACTCACAGATGATCCGGCCATTACGCGCCGAAACCGAACGCTACGGGCATTACTCGGTGGCGGGCGAAAGCGTCTGGGACCATCCGTTTCTATGGGGTTCCAAACGCACCGGGCCGGACCTGGCCAGGATCGGCGGTCGCTACTCGGATGAGTGGCACCGTGTGCACCTGAATAACCCTCGGGACGTGGTCCCAACGTCGATCATGCCCGCCTATCCGTTTCTGGCCGAGAAAAAGATCGACAGCACGCAGACGGCAAAAAAGCTGCAAGTGCTGCGTAACCTTGGCACCCCGTACACCGACGCGGACATCGCCGGTGCGGCCGCCGCCGTGCAGGGCAAGACTGAAATGGACGCGCTGGTGGCCTTTCTGCAAGGCCTCGGCACGCTCATCAAGAGCAAACGGTGAACATGATGGACATCGGAATGATTCGAGGCCTTGGCACACTGGTCGTGATGGTTGCGTTCATCGGCCTGATGCTGTGGGTGTTCAGCCCTGCCCGCAAGGCGCACTTCGACGATGCGACCCTGTTGCCTTTCGCAGATGACCCCGAGGCCATAGGCAGGGTCGAGCGCGCCAGGGCTGAACGGGAAGATCAACCATGAGTACGTTCTGGAGCCTGTACGTCGCGGTCCTGACGCTGGGCACAATCATCGCCATGCTCTGGCTGCTGCTGTCCACGCGCAAAGGTCAGCCCGACGAACCGACAGATGAGACCGTCGGCCATGCGTTCGACGGCATTGAGGAGTACGACAACCCACTACCCAGATGGTGGTTCTATCTATTCATAGCGACCATCGTTTTTGCGCTGGGGTATCTAGTCCTGTACCCGGGCTTGGGCAACTGGAAGGGTTTGCTGCCCGGTTACGACTATCGGGACAAGGACAGCAAAGTGCAATTCTCCGACGGCCAGCAAGGCTGGAGCAGTGTCCACGAATGGGAACGGGAAGTGGCCGTTGCCGAGGCCCGCTATGGCCCGCTGTTCGCCAAATACGCCGCCATGCCCGTCGAGGAGGTAGCCAAAGACCCACAGGCGCTGAAAATCGGTGCTCGCCTGTTTGCCTCCAACTGCTCGGTCTGCCACGGCTCTGACGCGAAAGGCGCCTACGGCTTTCCCAATCTGACCGATGCCGACTGGCGCTGGGGCGGCGACGCTCAGGCGATCAAGACGTCGATCATGGCCGGGCGCATGGGCGTGATGCCCGCCCTGGGCGAAGTGCTGGGCGAACAGGGTGTGCGTGATGTGTCGGCCTACGTGCTGACCCAACTGGACGCCCGGCAGTTGCCCGAAGGTGCCAAAGCTGACCCGGTCGCGGGCCAGACACTCTGCGTTGCCTGTCACGGGCCAGAAGGCAAGGGAATGCCGATTCTCGGCGCGCCGGACCTGACGCATCCCGACGCGTTTATCTACGGTTCCAGCTTCGCGCAGTTGCAGCAGACCATTCGCGATGGCCGCCAGGGCCAGATGCCCGCTCAGCAGGTACTGCAAGGCAATGACCGGGTTCACATTCTGGCTGCCTATGTTTACAGCATGTCCCGCCAGGAGAAGTCACCTGAATCCAGATGACGCGGCTCGATTAGCGCGTGGTTGTTGCATTCTGAAAGAACAAATTCGTTGTAGTTACATCTCTACATGACTAGACTCCCTCACGACCACAATAATCTGTCTACTCATTCTGGAAGTCGCGCACATGACCACTACCCTCTCCAGCCGTGAATTCAATCAGGACACCAGCGGGGCCAAGAAGGCCGCGAATGAAGGCCCCGTGTTCATTACCGACCGAGGTCGCCCGGCCCATGTGCTGCTTTGCATCGAGGATTACCTGAAGCTGACCGGCAGCGCAGCAAGCATCGCCGACATGCTGATAATGCCCACTGACATCGATATCGAATTCGAGCCTCAGCGTGCCGTGATCACCCCGCGACAGGTTGATCTGTCCTGATGTTCCTGCTCGACACCAACGTGGTTTCAGAGCTCAGAAAGCGCACTGCAGACGCCAACGTGCTTCGCTGGTCGCGAACACAGATGGCCTCCAGCCTGTTCATCTCGTCCATCACGATTCTTGAGCTCGAAACAGGTATCCTGCGTATCGAACGCCGCGACCCGGCACAGGGTGCAGTATTGCGAATGTGGCTTGACCAGCATGTATTGAAAGCGTTCGCCGGTCGTATCCTGACAGTCGATACTCAGGTCGCAAGGCGCTGCGCCCAACTGCATGTTCCCGACCCGCGCAGCGAATGCGATGCGTTGATCGCGGCTACTGCGCTGGTGCATGGCATGACTGTGGTCACACGCAACACAATCGATTTTCAGTCGTGCGGGGTCGCGCTGCTCAACCCCTGGGTCAGCCAGTTGAATGAAGAAGCGGCCGTTTACTCACGTGCGTCACGTTGAACGCGGATGTAAACCTGCCTGACCTGTATCGGCCCGGGCTACTCCACCGCCGCTGGACCCATCAATGAGCAACCAGATTCCAGTACACGACATCACACCGCCATCCGAAAAAAGCGGCGAATTCATCGACCTCTATGCCTCGCGCGAGAAAATCCACACCCGCGCGTTCAAAGGTCTGTTTCGCAATGTGCGCATGTTGGGCGGTGCCGTGTTGCTGCTTATCTTTTTTGGCACGGTCTGGCTCAATAAAGGTGGGCACCAGGCGGTCTGGTGGGACCTGCCGCAACGCAAGTTCTACATCTTCGGCGCGACGTTCTGGCCGCAGGATTTCATCCTGTTGTCCGGCATTCTGATCGTTGCAGCCTTCGGGCTGTTCTTCATCACGGTCTATGCCGGACGGGTATGGTGCGGCTACACCTGCCCGCAAAGCGTCTGGACCTGGATGTTCATGTGGTGCGAGAAAGTCACCGAGGGTGACCGCAACCAGCGCATCAGGCTTGACCATGCCCCGATGAGCACCGGCAAACTGGCGCGCAAGCTCGCCAAGCACAGCCTGTGGCTGCTGATCGGCTTTGCCACGGGCATGACCTTCGTGGGTTACTTCTCTCCCATTCGCGACTTGTGCATTGATCTGTTCACGGGCGAAGCGGATGGCTGGGCGTATTTCTGGGTCGGCTTCTTCACCCTGGCCACTTACCTCAATGCAGGCTGGCTGCGCGAGCAGGTGTGCATCTATATGTGCCCCTACGCGCGGTTCCAGAGCGTGATGTTCGACAAGGACACGCTGATCATCTCCTACGACCAGAATCGTGGCGAAGCCCGAGGCCCGCGCAAGAAGGAGGCTGATCCTCAGGCACTGGGGCTGGGTGACTGCATCGACTGCACGATGTGCGTGCAGGTCTGCCCGACCGGCATCGACATTCGTGACGGCCTGCAGGTGGAATGCATCAGCTGTGCGGCGTGCGTCGATGCCTGCGATACAGTCATGGACAAGATGGACTACCCTCGCGGCCTGATTCGCTACACCACCGAACACAATCTGTCCGGGCAGCGCACCCGCACCTTGCGCCCGCGCCTGATCGGTTATGCACTGGTTCTGTTGCTGATGATCGGGCTGCTGATCGCGGCCTTCTGCATGCGTGGGCTGGTGGGTCTGGAGGTCAGCAAGGACCGTATGCTTTTTCGGGAAAACGCCGAAGGCCGTATCGAAAACGTCTACACCGTGAAAGTGATGAACAAGGATCAGGTGGATCACGACTATGTGCTGGAGGCCAGCGGCCTGCCCGACCTGAAACTGCAGGGCCGTCGGGAAATAAACGTCCCGGCAGGCGAGATCGTCAGCCTGCCGGTGGAGCTCTCCAGCGCGCCCGAAAAGCTCCCGGCACACAGCAACGAAGTCACCTTTACCCTCAAGGACATCGACAGCGACACACATGTCGACACCCAAAGCCGTTTCATCGGCCCACCTCTTCGTTAAGAGCACCGTCATGCCCGTTGCGACTGCTGCAAGCCCTTGGTACAGGCACCTCTGGCCATGGATCATCATCGCCATTCTGACCTGTTCGGTGACGTTGAGCCTGTCGATGGTGTTCATTGCAGTCACCAACCCTGACCCGCTGGTTACCGATAATTACTACGAGGCCGGCAAAGGCATCAATCGCTCGCTGAATCGGGAAGTGCTTGCGCAAAACCTCAAACTGCACGCCCGTGTACATCTGGACGAGTTGACCGGCGAAGTCGAGCTGCGCCTGAGCGGCAACAGCAACCCGGAGCGTCTGGAGTTGAACCTTATTTCGCCGACGCGCCCTGCCAGTGATCGCCGTGTGTTCCTGACCCGCAGCCCGTCTGAACCGGGCCGTTACATCGGGCAGTTGCAAGACCGGGTCGAGGGTCGGCGCTTTGTGGAACTGCTGGGTGTCGAAGGCGACCAGACCTGGCGTCTGTTAGAAGAAGAGCAGGTCGACGCTGCTGACCTGACCCTGGGCGACGAACCCCTGCAAGCCGCGCAACGCCGGAAAGACTGAACATGGCGACGTTGCCCCGCGCCACTCCAATGCGCTGTTACCACTGCGACCTGCCCGTGCCGGCCGGCGGCCGTTTCACGGCGGTTGTGCTCGGTGAACCCCGGGAGCTTTGCTGCCCCGGCTGTCAGGCGGTGGCCGAGGCCATAGTCGCCAGCGGCCTGGAAAGCTATTACCGCCATCGTAGCGAGGCCTCGGCCAACCCGGAAAGCCTGCCCACGCAATTGATCGATGAACTGGCACTCTACGACCGCCCTGAAGTGCAGGCGCCGTTCGTACGCCACGAAGGCGATTTGTCAGAAGCCACTTTGCTTGTCGAGGGCATCAGTTGCGCAGCCTGCGGCTGGTTGATCGAAAAGCGCCTGAGCCGCTTGCCCGCAGTGGCCGAAGCGCGCATGAACCTCTCCACCCATCGCCTGCACGTACGCTGGCGCGGCGACCAGCTTGCCCTCAGTCAACTGCTGAGCGAGCTGCACGCAATTGGTTATGTCGCTCACCCCTGGCAGGCCGATCGCGCCGCCGAACGTCTGGCAAGTGAAAACCGTCTGGCGTTGCGGCAACTGGGCGTCGCTGGCCTGCTGTGGTTTCAGGCAATGATGGCAACCATGGCCACCTGGCCGGAGTTCAACATCGACCTCAGCCCGCAGATGCACACCATCCTGCGCTGGGTGGCGCTGTTTCTGACCACTCCGATCGTGTTTTACAGTTGCGCACCGTTCTTCCGCGGTGCGTTGCGCGACCTGCGCAGCCGTCAACTGACGATGGACGTCTCGGTGTCGCTGGCAATAGGCGCGGCTTATGTCGCCGGCATCTGGACTGCGGTCACCGGCGCTGGCGAATTGTATTTCGATGCGGTAGGCATGTTTGCATTATTCCTGCTGGCCGGACGCTACCTGGAGCGCCGCGCCCGCGAGCGCACAGCGGCAGCCACGGCGCAGCTGGTCAACCTGCTGCCTGCCTCATGCCTGCGCCTTGGTGACGATGGCCAGAGCCAGCGCATCATGCTCAGCGAACTGCGTTTGACCGATCGTATATTGGTGCGCCCCGGTGCGGTGATCCCGGCTGACGGCAGGATCCTCGAAGGTCATTCCAGTATCGATGAGTCACTGCTGACCGGCGAGTACCTGCCACAAGTGCGCAGCGCGGGCGATGCGGTCACCGCAGGAACGTTGAATGTCGAGAGTCCGCTGACCATTGCCGTGTCGGCGCTGGGTCAGGAAACCCGTCTTTCGGCCATTGTCCGCCTGCTCGAGCGCGCCCAGGCGCAGAAGCCCCGTCTCGCGCAAATCGCCGACCGGGCTGCACAGACCTTTCTACTGTTTTCGCTGATGGCGGCGGCGCTGATCGGCGTTGTCTGGTGGCAAATCGACGCATCCCGTGCATTCTGGATTGTCCTGGCAATGCTCGTTGCCACCTGCCCCTGCGCGCTGTCGTTGGCGACACCGACCGCGTTGACAGCAGCCACCGGCACGCTGCACAAGCTTGGTCTGTTGCTGACCCGAGGTCATGTACTGGAGGGCCTGAATCAGATCGACACAGTCATCTTCGACAAGACCGGCACCCTGACCGAGGGACATCTGGCGCTGCGCAGCATTCACCCGCTACGCGAACTGGACGCCAGCCGCTGTCTTGAGCTGGCGGCGGCGCTGGAAAACCGTTCCGAGCACCCTATTGCCCGCGCCTTTGGTCGAGCGTCAAGGGCCGCCGAAGAGGTGCACAGCACACCGGGGCTAGGGCTGGAAGGACGCGTTGACGGGAAACTGCTGCGCATCGGCCAGGCGCCGTTCGTCTGTGCGCCGAGCGGCACTGAACCGCCGGTGATCACTGATGAGTCCGGCCAGTGGCTATTGCTGGGCGATGCGCAAGGGCCGCTGGCCTGGCTGGTACTCGACGATCGACTGCGCGACGATGCCGGCACCTTGTTACAAGCCTGCAAGGCACGAGGCTGGAAAACGCTGCTGCTGTCCGGAGACAGCTCACCGATGGTCGCCAGTGTCGCGCAGGCGCTGGGGATAGACGAAGCGCGTGGCGGTATGCACCCGGACGACAAGCTGGAGGTGCTGCGGCAACTTCAGGCTCAGGGACGCAAGGTGCTGATGATCGGTGACGGGGTGAATGACGTCCCGGTCATGGCCGCTGCCGACATCAGTGTGGCAATGGGCTCGGCCACCGACCTTGCAAAAACCAGCGCTGACGCCGTGCTGCTGTGCAACCGTTTGCCGGTGCTGATCGACGCACTGAATCTGGCCCGACGTACGCGCAGGGTCATTATCGAAAATCTGCTCTGGGCCAGCCTGTACAATGGCCTCATGCTGCCATTCGCGGCACTGGGCTGGATCACCCCGGTATGGGCGGCCATCGGCATGTCGCTCAGTTCATTGACCGTAGTGCTCAACGCCTTGCGCCTGACCCGCATGCCGCGCCGCGCCCTGACGTCACAACCTGCCCCGGAGGTTTCATGCCCGCGCTTTACATCATGATCCCTGCTGTGCTGCTGCTGGTGGGTGTCGCGATCTACGTGTTCTTCTGGGCGGTGGACAGCGGCCAGTACGACGATATGGAAGGCCCGGCGCACAGCATATTGTTCGATGATCCGCCGTCAGTGGATCATGCCCGGCCAGAACAGCAACGGCCTGGCGCTGACGAGAAACACGATGTTTGAACTTGCTTCGACGCTGCTCTCGGCGTTCATTCTCGGGCTGCTGGGCGGCGGCCATTGCCTGGGGATGTGTGGCGGCCTCATGGGAGCGCTGACACTGGCCATTCCCAAGGAACAGCGCAGCCGTCGATTCCGGCTGCTGCTGGCCTATAACTTTGGGCGCATTCTCAGTTACACGATTGCCGGCCTGGGTTCCGGGCTGGTCGGCTGGGCAGTCGCGCAAAGTCCGCTGGCAACGGGTATGCGGGTCATCGCCGCAGTGTTGCTGATCGTGATGGGGCTGTATCTGGCTGGCTGGTGGAGCGGGCTGACGCATATCGAGCGCCTGGGCCGAGGACTGTGGCGATACCTGCAACCGCTGGCCAGTCGCTTGCTGCCGGTGTCCAGCCTGCCCCGCGCCTTGTTGCTCGGCGCGCTGTGGGGCTGGCTGCCCTGCGGGCTGGTTTACAGCGCCCTGCTCTGGGCCGCCAGCCAGGGCAATCCTCTCCATAGCGCCTTGCTGATGCTGGCCTTCGGGCTGGGCACCTGGCCCGTTCTGCTGGCCACCGGACTTGCCGCCGAGCGCACCACTGTCCTGCTGCGCAAACGAGGTATTCGCATGGCCGGAGGGTTGCTGGTGATCGTGTTTGGCCTCTGGACCTTGCCGGGGCCGCATCAGCATTGGCTGATGGGGCACTGAGGCCGGGCAGCTCACACCGCTTGATCCACGTCAACGCCCGCCCTTGAGCGCCTGCGTATGCTCGCGACATCGCCAGCCTGACCGGGAAACGTGCGCATGCTTGACGCAATTCGTTGGGATTCAGACCTGATCCATCGCTATGATGTGGCAGGACCGCGCTATACGTCCTATCCGACAGCAGTGCAACTTCACACACAAATAGACGCATTTGAACTGCTGCATGCTCTGCGGGAAAGCCGCAAGGCGTTGCGCCCGCTGTCGCTCTATGTGCATCTGCCCTTCTGCGCGAACATTTGTTACTACTGTGCCTGCAATAAGGTCATCACCAAGGACCGCGGACGCGCCCAGGCTTACCTGCAGCGGCTCGAACACGAAATACAGATGCTCGCCTGCCACCTGGCACCCGGTCAGGTAGTGGAGCAACTGCACCTGGGCGGCGGCACGCCGACCTTCCTGAGTCATGCTGAACTGCGTCGGTTGATGGCGCAGCTGCGCGCGCATTTCAATTTGCTGGAAGATGACTCCGGCGACTATGGCATCGAGATTGACCCTCGCGAAGCGGACTGGTCGACCATGGGCCTGCTGCGCGAGCTGGGTTTCAACCGGGTCAGCCTTGGCGTGCAGGACCTGGACCCGACCGTGCAACGGGCGATCAACCGCATGCAAAGCCTGGAGGAAACCCGCGCCATCGTCGAAGCCGCCCGCACGCTGCAGTTTCGTTCTGTGAATATCGACCTGATCTACGGACTTCCCAGACAAACCGCGCAAGCCTTCAGCCGCACAGTGGATGAAATCATCGAATTACAGCCCGACCGGTTATCTGTGTTCAACTACGCCCACCTGCCGGAACGCTTCATGCCGCAGCGGCGCATCGACACGGCCGAACTGCCGGATGCCCGGAGCAAACTGCTCATGCTCGAGCGCACCGTCGAGCAGCTGGGCAACGCCGGTTATCGCTACATCGGCATGGACCATTTCGCCCTGCCCGACGATGAGCTGGCTATCGCCCAGGAAGACCTGACCCTGCAACGCAATTTTCAGGGCTACACCACGCATGGTCACTGTGATCTGATCGGGCTGGGCGTCTCGGCCATCAGCCAGATTGGCGAGCTGTACAGTCAGAACAGCAGCGACCTGAGCGACTATCAAAGGCTGCTGGACAGCGACCAGCCAGCAACCAGACGAGGGCTGATGTGCAGCGATGACGACCGGATAAGACGCGCAGTCATTCAGCAGTTGATCTGCCACTTCATGCTGGATTTCGCCGAGATTGAAAAAGCATTCTCCATCGATTTCAGAGACTATTTCAGCGACGCATGGCCACAACTGCTTGGCATGGCGGAGGACGGGCTGATTGCGTTGAGCGCCGCGGGAATTGAAGTGAAACCGTCAGGCCGGTTGCTGGTGCGTGCTGTGTGCATGGTCTTCGATGCGTACCTGACCCGGCAGAACAGGCAGCAGTTCTCCCGGGTGATATGAGCAGCGGCCTGGTTCTACATTTTGGCCAGAACCAGCATGCCCGCCTTGGTCTTGTCGGCGTCGCTGGAGTTCAGGCTGTTCATCAGCGACGACAAATCGGCCGTGGAATTGCTCACCTGCGCCTGCAATGTGGTGAGCACGGTCTGTAGCGCCGCGGCCTTGGTGCGGCGCTCCTCGGGACTCAGACTCGGGTCCTTCAGAGCCTTCTGGATCTGCTCCATGGTTTCCGCGATCCTGCGTTGAAGCTCGCGAATAGCCTTGAGGATCTTCTGCACGGAAGCCGGCAGGCCGCTCTGCTCGATATCGGCATTTCTGGAAGACGACGCAGCGGCAGCCTTGCCTGCTGACGACAGATTGACTTCAACACCCTTTGCCTCACCGGCAGGCGTCTCGACGCTGCTTTCGCTGGCCTGGCTGCTGTACGTAATCTGCGAGGTCGCAGTACGTATCGTAATACTGTTGATCAACGGAAGTGTCGTTGACATGCCAAGGCATCCTTGTTCATCCGAGGGAATACAGGCTTATCGGCAGCCGCTCTGGAACCTTGATGGTACAGAAGGCTTTGTAGGCTGGCCCCGACAAGCAAGGGTGAGGTACCCTTACGGCTTATGTGTGTTTTCCCACAAGGAATTAAGTGATGTCCGAGCCAGTAAAGTTGCGCGCTCAAAACCAGGCTCACTGCAAGGATTGCAGTCTCGCTCCACTCTGCCTGCCCCTCTCATTGAACACGGAAGATATGGACTGCCTTGACCAGATCGTCAAACGGGGCCGTCCGCTGAAAAAAGGCGAGTTTCTATTCCGTCAGGGAGATACCTTCGAGTCGGTCTATGCAGTACGCTCCGGCGCGCTGAAAACCTTCAACATCAGTGACAACGGCGAAGAACAACTCACCGGCTTTCATCTGCCCAGCGAACTGGTCGGAATGTCAGGCATGGACGCCCAGGCTTACCCGGTCTCGGCGCAGGCACTGGAAACCACTTCAGTGTGCGAAATACCATTTGAACGCCTGGATGAACTGTCGGTGCAGTTGCCGCAACTGCGTCGCCAGTTGATGCGCGTCATGAGCCGCGAGATTCGCGAAGATCAGCAAATGATGCTGTTGCTGTCGAAGAAGACCGCCGATGAGCGTATTGCCACGTTTCTGATCAATCTGTCTGCGCGCTTTCGGGCCAGAGGTTTCTCGGCCAATAAGTTTCGTCTGAGCATGTCGCGCAACGAAATCGGTAATCACTTGGGCCTGGCCGTCGAGACGGTGTCGCGGGTATTCACCCGGTTCCAGCAAAACCAGTTGATTGCTGCAGAAGGCAAAGAGATTCATATCCTCGCCCCGATCGAGCTGTGCGCGCTGGCGGGCGGCGCAATGCAAAGCTGATACGTGCGATCTGTGGCGGGTCGGCTTAAACTATCGGCCAAACCTGCCATGGATCCCCCTGATGACTTTCGATCAATCGAACTTCAAGTCCCTGATACGCCCGGTCATAGACTTTCCCAAGCCGGGCGTGGTCTTTCGCGACATCACTCCCCTCTTTCAGTCGCCCAAGGCTACCCGTCAGGTAATCGACAGCTTCGTGCAGCGCTATATAGAAGCCGATTTCAGCCATATCGGCGTCATGGACGCGCGTGGTTTTCTGATTGGTTCGGTGGTGGCGTATCAACTGAACAAGCCGCTGGTGCTGTTTCGCAAACAAGGCAAATTGCCTGCCGACGTACTCTCCGAGGCCTATCAAACAGAATACGGCGAAGCGTATCTGGAAGTGCATGCCGACAGTCTGTGCGAAGGTGACTCAGTCATCATGTTCGATGACCTGATCGCGACGGGAGGCACGCTGATCGCCGCCGCCAACCTCATCCGCCGCATGGGCGCCGAGGTACATGAAGCCGCTGCGATCATCGACCTGCCGGAACTGGGTGGCTCAAAGCGTCTTAACGACCTGAAGATCCCGACGTTCTGTCTGACCGAGTTTGCGCTGGACGAGCAGTAAGGGCGCAGGGACTGAGTTACAGGTTCCAAACTCTCCAGCGCTCACGGCTATCGTAAATGCGCTTTTTTATCGCGATGGCACTGACGACGCAGAGTGCGACGTTAGTGACGGCTCAGTCCTGGCGCTGATCCGGGGGTAGCCTGGCAGGACGCCAGGCTAGCCGCACCGGGCCATGAATGGCCCGTTGCGGCGACCCCCGGATCAGTGACAGGACGAAGGAACCCGACGAAGTCGGGCCGGAAACAGGAGCGAGGGGGTTTGGTTACTTTGGCCCGTCAAAGTAACTCGCCGAGGGGCGAAAAGGTGACCTGAGTCGAACCTCAATGCATCTGAAGTCGCAGAACCGCCGTGTGACGCAGAGCGTCACGAACTGCATTACCACGCGGAGTGGTATGCCCCCCGAAGGTTGGAC
>NZ_LKBW01000039.1 GCF_002699855.1 Pseudomonas amygdali
CACAATATTCTTTCACGGCTGCGAGTTTTGCCTGCACTGTATATTTACCCATGACGCCTCCAAAGGTTGCGTCCAACCTTCGGGGGTCATACCATTCCGGCGTGGCGTAATAGTCGAGCGCCAGCGCCTGTAGCGTGGACTGCGCAGCCAGTGCGCCATCAGCACACTGGCTGACGCCGTCGGCAAGGGCGAACAGATAGCCCTTGCTTGCGGCCAGTGTCGGGGCCGGAGTCACCAGGCGCAGAGCATCCTGATTTTCTGCGCGCGGACCGCTGGCGCTGAATTGAGCGAACTGCAGTTGCAGCGTCATCGGCGGTTCAGACTCGCGCCGCGGTCACAGCCGCCGAACCCCAGGTGGTTCTCCAGCGACGCTTGACGTTCAGCAGACCGAACCAGGCCAGCACTGCCAGGCCTGCGAACAGCCACAGGCCCAACTGGTAATCGCCAGTGTTCTGTTTGATGGTGCCCAGACCCGCTGCCAGCAGGAAGCCACCGATGCCGCCCGCCATGCCGATCAGGCCGGTCATGACCCCGATTTCCTTGCGGAAACGCTGCGGAACCAGCTGAAAGACTGCGCCATTACCGGCACCCAGGCCCAGCATCGCGGCAACGAACAGAGCCAGTGCTGCCCACGAACTTGGCAGGTTGAAACCCACCGCCGCGATACCGATGGCCGCAACGGCGTACATCACGGTCAATGTGCGAATCCCGCCAAAGCGGTCAGCCAGCGCGCCACCGAGCGGGCGCATCAGGCTGCCGCCGAAGACACAGGCAGCGGTGTAGTAACCGGCAGTAATCGGGCTCAAGCCATATTGGTCGTTGAAATAGCCGGGCAGGGCGCTGGCCAGGCCGATGAAGCCGCCGAACGTCACGCTGTAGAAAAACATGAACCACCAGCTGTCACGATCACCCAGCGCCTTTAGGTAATCCGCCATGGATTTGGGCTAGCTGCGCTCCGGGGCGTTGCGCGCCATAAGCGTGAAAGCGATCAGGGTCAGAACCAGCGGGATCAGCGCCAGGCCGAATACGTTGCCCCAGCCGAAACTGGCGGCCAGTACCGGCGCGATCAATGCTGCCAGTACGGTGCCCGAGTTGCCCGCACCGGCTATGCCCATCGCCTTGCCCTGGTGCTGCGGTGGATACCACTGCGACGCCAGGGGCAGCGCGACGGCGAATGAAGCACCGGCCATACCCAGGAACAGGCCCAGCAGCAGTACCTGGCCGTAGGTGTGAATGCCCAGTTGCCAGGCCGCCAGCAGTGCGCCGATGACAATCACCTGGCCAATGATGCCAGCGGTCTTGGGCGACAGCTGGTCCGCCAGCAGGCCCATGAAAAAGCGCAGCACGGCACCCGCCAGAATCGGCGTGGCGACCATCAGGCCACGTTGCTGAGTGGTCAGGTGCAGGTCAGTGGCAATCTGCACCGCCAGCGGGCCAAGCAGATACCAGACCATGAAACTCAGGTCGAAATAGAGAAACGCCGCAAACAGGGTCGGTTTATGGCCTGCCTTCCAGAAGCTTGTATCCATGTGTACACCTCATCATCTGCTAGTTAGTCAGTCGGGCCATGACCGCGACACGGGTTTTCCAGACGCTGTGGTGGAGTGTTCCGAATGACGGCGACTCCACCGGCCCCGTCGCCGGGGCCAAAACGCAAAAAACGTCGCCTCTCTGTCCAAGTGAGCGGAAAGAGATGAGCGACGTCTTTGTCGTAAAAAGGTGATAGCCGCCGTTGGCTACCGTGCGATTGCTAAAGCAAGAGATGGGCCAATGGCGTTGCAAGCGATTAGCCGCAAGCTGCGAGCGGGTTTGGGTGATTCCCGGGAAGCAGGCGAGGGCCGGTCAGTGACCTTGAAGCGGGCGCTCGCCAGCAAAGCGCTGTAAAACAGGGCGTGCCGCGAGCGACAGTCTGCAGCCTGAAAGGGCAAGATCACGCATGGCCATTGAAGAGTTTATTAAAGTTCAATGGCGGTATTATTATTTCAGGTGCCATTAGTTTTGGTGTTAAGTACTGTCATTGTGATGCTGTTTTGACGTGCTTGTATGACGGTTTTAATAGCGCTGATCAATAAGTGTTAATATTCATTAATATTCTGTTTATTGAGGTTGTACGATAACACCAGTCTCAATATTTAATTTACATTGCCCGGTATCTCTGACAGCATTCATTGCACCGTAATTAACACGGCTCATCCATCAGGAAATGAATTTACTCTTCACTGCGGCGATCTGTAATTGCAAATTGCCTGTCAATTTCGATAAATGTTTACTTTTTAAAAAGTAATCGTTTACTCGCTCTTTTTCCGGTTTTCAGTTGCCCCCAAGGGCTTGAAACACCGATCCCGGGTACCTCCCGGCAATACAGCCGCGCCGACCGGGCTGTCTTCCTCTTCGCGCTTCATTGCAGGCGCCAATAAAGGACATCATCATGAGTAACATCAATTACGCACCCGCCATCTGGTCCAGAGCTGATGCGCTGAAGGTCAATGAAAATGATCCGACTACCACGCAGCCTCTGGTAAGCCCGGATTTTCCGGTCATGAGTGATACCGTATTCATCTGGGACACCATGCCGTTGCGCGAGTTTGACGGCACCGTGGTTTCAGTCAACGGCTGGTCGGTGATCGTCACGCTGACGGCTGACCGCCACCCCGACGATCCGCAGTATGTCGGTGCCAATGGCCGCTATGACATCAAGCGTGACTGGGAAGATCGTCATGGCCGGGCACGCATGTGCTACTGGTACTCGCGCACCGGAAAGGACTGGATCTTTGGTGGCCGGGTAATGGCCGAAGGTGTGTCGCCAACCACCCGGGAGTGGGCGGGCACACCCGTACTGTTGAATGATAAAGGCGATATCGACCTGTACTACACCTGTGTAACGCCGGGTGCGGCAATTGCCAAAGTACGTGGCCGTATTGTGACGTCCGACAAGGGCGTGGAATTGAAAGACTTTACGGAGGTGAAAACACTGTTAGAGGCCGACGGCAAATATTACCAAACCGAAGCGCAGAACTCGACCTGGAACTTTCGCGACCCCAGTCCGTTTATTGATCCCAATGATGGCAAGTTGTACATGGTTTTTGAAGGCAATGTCTCCGGCGAACGCGGCACGCATACAGTAGGCGCCGCAGAACTTGGTCCTGTTCCGCCAGGTCATGAGGAAATAGGCGGTGCCAGATTTCAAGTCGGCTGTATCGGACTGGCCGTTGCGAAAGACCTCAGTGGTGATGAGTGGGAAATACTTCCGCCGCTGGTCACCGCAGTAGGTGTCAATGATCAGACTGAACGCCCGCATTATGTCTTTCAGGACGGCAAGTATTACTTGTTCACCATCAGCCACAAGTTTACTTATGCCGATGGTGTTACGGGTCCGGATGGTGTTTACGGGTTTGTCGGCGAGCATTTGTTCGGGCCTTACCGGCCGATGAACGCTTCCGGCCTGGTGTTGGGCAATCCGCCTGCACAGCCATTTCAGACTTACTCGCACTGTGTGATGCCGAACGGTCTGGTGACCTCGTTCATCGACAGCGTACCCACCTCTGGCGAGGATTACCGCATTGGCGGTACCGAGGCACCGACGGTGAGGATTCTACTGGAGGGCGATAGCTCGTTTGTGCAGGAAGTGTATGACTACGGCTACATCCCCGCGATGAAGAACGTGGTGCTGAGCTGACCGACTGCACCCATTAACCTGGTAGCGGAAGAACGCCTGTGCGAGCAGGCGTTCTTCGCTCGTTTACCCCAGCAACTCGCTCATCGCGATAATTTGCTCGGCCACCTGAATCAGCTTTTGCTGGCGACTCATCGCCTGACGCCGCATCAGGGTGTACGCGTCTTCCTCGTTGCAATCCTTCATTTTCATCAGCAGCCCTTTGGCCAGCTCGATGCGCTTGCGTTCGGCCAGTTGCTGATCGCGGGCATGCAGTTGCGCACGCAGTGCCTGATCGCTCTCGAAACGGGCCATCGCCACGTCCAGAATCGGTTGCAACCGTTGGGCCTGGATACCCTCGACGATATACGCACTGACCCCGGACTTGATTGCCTGGCGCATCACGCCCGGATCGTGCTCGTCGGTGAACATCACGATGGGCCGCGGCTGGTCACGGCTGACCAGCACCACTTGCTCCATTACATCGCGTCCTGGCGATTCGGTGTCGATCAGGATGACGTCCGGGCGCACCGCTTCAACGCGGGCGGGCAAGTCGATGATCAGTCCGGATTCGTCGATTACTTCAAAACCGGCCTCTATCAATGCCGATTTGAGGCGACCGACTTTTCTGGCCGTGTCATTGATAAGCAGGATACGCAGCATGGTCACGTTCTCCGTCAACGACTGGCCACAGCGGGCGCGTTGTCGGCCAGCGAGTGGAGCTTGAAGCTACGCGCGTAGCCTGCGGGGTCGCTGCCGTCCCAGATCCTGCCATCGATTAACTGACTGCTGCGCAGGGTTGCAGTGGGTGCGTCGATGCCCAGCGCATCTGCTGCCTGGCGATACAGGTCCAGTTGCTGGACACGGCTGGCGACAGCCAGGTAATCCGGGTCTTCACGCAACAGGCCCCAGCGCCGGAACTGAGTCATGAACCACATACCGTCGGACAGCCACGGATAATTGACCTGCCCCTGATCATGGAAACTGACTGCATGTGGGTCCTGCCAGTGATTGCCGAGGCCGTCGCTGTAGTGGCCAAGCAGGCGCGGCTCGATGCAGTCCGGCGAGGTATCCAGATAATCCGCACCGCTGAGCAGTTGTGCGGTGCTGCGCCGGTTATGGTCGCTTTCCTCGATGAAGCGGCTCGCTTCCAGTACGGCCATGATCAGCGCTCTGGCGGTGTTGGGGTTCTGCTCGACGAACTCACGGGTACAGCCCAGCACCTTGCCCGGGTGATCCGGCCAGATCGACTGGCTGGTCGCCATGGTGAAGCCCAGTTGCTGCTGAACGGCGCTGGCGCCCCAGGGTTCGCCGACGCAGAAACCGTCGATGCGCCCAGCCTGCAGGTGTTGCGCCATTTGCGTGGGTGGCACCACGACACTGGTCACATCATCGAGTGGATGGATGCCTTGGCTGGCCAGCCAGTAGTAGAGCCACATGGCGTGGTTGCCGGTGGGGAAGGTCTGCGCGAAGGTCAGCCTTGATCCGCTTTGGTGCGCGCGTTTGTCCAGTGCTTCAGGAGTGATCACGCCCGCCTGCTGCAACTCGCGGGACAGGTTGATGCACTGGCCGTTCTGATTGAGTCCCATGAGGATGGCCATGTCGGTCGCCGGACCACCGCTGATGCCCAGTTCCACCGCATAGATCAGACCATACAGGCTGTGTGCCGCCTGCAACTGCCCGCTGACCAGCCTGTCGCGCAGCCCGGCCCAGGAGGTCTGACGCTCGAGGTTCAGGCTCAGGCCGTATGGCTGGGCGAAACCCTGAGTGGCCGCAACCACCAGCGGGGCGCAGTCGGTCAATGCCATGAAGCCCACGTCCAGGCTGTTCATTTCCGGGGCGTCACTACCGGCCACCCAGTCCAGCGCATTACCGGTTCGTTCGTTCATCGCGCGTGCTTCATCAAAGGTCCGTCCAGAAAAAAGGCGTCGTCCGACCCATTGCAATGCAAGTGTCGAAGCGACGCCGTTGTCCATGCACCGCTCCGCCGTTGGAGTGAGTGCCGATAGCGGTTTCAAGCAAGGCATATGCCATCGCCGGGGAAGAGTGAGCAACAAGTTTGTCGCGCGCCTCGCCTGACAGGCCTGCACGCGTCTATAATCGCCACCCTGAATTCAGCTGCTCACGAGCCCATCCCGCCATGTATAACCTGGCCCGCCAGTTACTGTTCAAACTTTCTCCGGAAACCTCTCATGACCTGTCGCTGGACCTGATCGGTGCAGGCGGGCGGCTGGGCCTCAATGGTCTGCTGAGCAAGTCCCCGGCGAAGTTGCCGGTCAGTGTGATGGGGCTGGAATTTCCCAACCCTGTGGGGCTGGCAGCAGGTCTGGACAAAAACGGTGCAGCCATTGATGGCTTTGCGCAGCTGGGCTTCGGCTTCGTCGAGATCGGTACTGTGACGCCACGTCCACAGCCGGGCAACCCCAAACCGCGCATTTTCCGCCTGCCGCATGCCGAGGCGATCATCAATCGCATGGGCTTCAACAATCTGGGCGTCGATAACCTGGTGTCCCGAGTCCAGGCGGCAAAGTATCGCGGCATTCTGGGTATCAATATCGGCAAGAACTTCGACACGCCGGTCGAGCGTGCGGTGGACGATTACCTGATCTGCCTGGACAAGGTCTATGCCCACGCCAGCTACGTCACCGTCAACGTCAGCTCACCCAACACGCCGGGGCTGCGCAGTCTGCAGTTCGGTGACTCGCTCAAGCAACTGCTCCAGGCCCTGAGCCTGCGCCAGCAGGAACTGACGCAGCGGCACGGCAGACGCGTGCCGTTGGCGATCAAGATTGCCCCGGACATGAGCGATGAAGAAACCGTGCTGGTGGCCTCTGCACTGATCGAGTCGGGCATGGATGCGGTGATTGCCACCAACACCACGCTCAGCCGCCAGGGTGTGGAAGGGCTGCCGCATGGCGATGAAGCGGGTGGTCTGTCGGGCGCGCCGGTGCGGGAAAAAAGCACGCACATCGTCAAGGTGCTGGCCGGTGAGCTGGCAGGTCGTCTGCCGATCATTGCCGCTGGTGGCATCACTGAAGGCCGGCATGCTGCCGAGAAGATAGCCGCAGGTGCCAGTCTGGTGCAGATCTATTCCGGTTTCATCTACAAGGGCCCTGCGCTGATTCGCGAATCGGTGGACGCCATTGCGGCAATGCCACCGGCCGTACGTTGAATCGAAGGCAAAAAAAGGGGCTCCTCGAGAGAGCCCCTGGGCGTTGGCCCGCCGCCCGGGTCGGGCGTGCATGGTACAGGTGTGAATCAGTCAATCATGTGGGTGGCCCGACAGAGGCCTGAAAGTCTTTGAATCGCCTCATCCGACCGCGTGAAGTTCGTTGAGTCTGTGGATGCCCGCAGTGCCGGTCATACCGTCCCAGTTGTCGCCGCGTCCTTCGCGCCAGCCATTGATCCATGCCTGGCGTACTGACGGTAGAGTAAAAGGGCAAAGCTCACGGGATTTACCATGAACGCCGTATTGATATCCGCGTAAAAATGCTCTTTCCAACGGATCACGCTTAAGTCTTCTCATAGGGTAATGCCCTCGTCTGTTGACTGTAATATCCCTGAGACCCCGTGATGAGGTCGGGCAGAATCTTCTGCCGTTGGGGCCCGCTGCCGGCGTCGCGGACCTTGATGTCATAACCGTTGCGGAGATGACCTGAGACGATTTCTAACCAAAGCACAGGTCGGTGTGAATGATCGTTTTGTCATAAGCACGTCATATTCAGGTCTGTCGAGCAATAAGCAATGGTCTGTTCAAACACTGATTGTTTGGCGCAGCCCTTTTGACGCAGGGGTTTGCGAGCCAGATGAGATCGCTTGTCAGTCTCGTATGGTGGCCTAATGCCTTGGCTGGTTAAGCGACGAAGGGTCGCGATGGGCACGGTAGAAATGTGACTTTTCCAGCGTGACTTTTTAATTACGTCTTTTTATTGCCGACATCGTCCTGGCGGATATCTGTTCTAATACTCCCGAAAACTGCCGCAATGACATGACAGGATCATGCGGTGGACCGGCACACATCACGTGCCACGCAGGCGTTCTCCACGAAAGACGCCTGTTCAAATCTGGCAGGGCAATGCGTTGCCCGCCGCTGACGGCTCAGGCCCTGGAATACACATGTCGGATCGCTACGAACTTTTCCTTACTTGCCCCAAAGGCCTCGAAGGACTGCTTGCCGAGGAAGCTACGGCACTGGGTCTGCAAGAGACCCGCGAGCACACTTCGGCCATTCGCGGCTCGGCCGACATGGAGACCGCCTACCGGCTGTGCCTCTGGTCGCGGCTGGCCAACCGCGTGCTGCTGGTGCTCAAGCGCTTCCCGATGAAGGATGCCGAAGACCTGTATCACGGCGTGCTCGATGTCGAGTGGCATGATCATCTCGAGTCCGATGGCACCATCGCAGTGGAGTTCAGTGGCCACGGGTCAGGCATCGATAACACCCACTTCGGTGCATTGAAGGTCAAGGATGCGATCGTCGACAAACTGCGTACACCCGATGGCGAGCGTCCGTCGGTGGACAAGATCAACCCTGATCTGCGCGTGCACCTGCGACTGGATCGCGGCGAGGCAATTCTGTCTCTCGACCTCTCTGGCCACAGCCTGCACCAGCGCGGCTATCGCCTGCAGCAAGGTGCTGCGCCCCTGAAGGAGAACCTTGCCGCCGCGATCCTGATCCGCGCTGGCTGGCCGCGCATCGCTGCCGAGGGCGGCGCGCTGGCTGACCCGATGTGCGGTGTCGGTACGTTCCTGGTCGAGGCCGGCATGATCGCCGCCGACATCGCCCCGAACATCAAGCGTGAACGCTGGGGCTTCTCGGCCTGGCTGGGCCACGTCCCGGCGCTGTGGCGCAAGCTGCACGACGAAGCGCTGGCCCGCGCGGAAGCCGGGTTGGCCAAAACACCTTCGTGGATTCGCGGTTACGAGGCTGATCCGCGACTGATCCAGCCTGGGCGCAACAATATCGAACGTGCAGGTCTGAGCGACTGGATCAAGGTCTATCAAGGCGAAGTTGCGACCTTCGAGCCGCGTCCCGACCAGAACCAGAAAGGTCTGGTGATCTGCAACCCTCCATACGGCGAGCGTCTGGGTGATGAAGCCAGCCTGCTGTATCTCTACCAGAATCTGGGCGAGCGCCTGCGCCAGGCCTGCCTTAACTGGGAAGCTGCGGTGTTCACCGGCGCGCCTGACCTGGGCAAGCGCATGGGCATTCGCAGCCACAAACAGTATTCGTTCTGGAACGGTGCCTTGCCGTGCAAATTGCTGCTGATCAAGGTCACGCCTGACCAGTTCGTGACGGGCGAGCGTCGCACACCCGAGCAGCGTCAGATCGAGCGCGAAAACCCTGTCGAAGTTGAAGTCGTTGAAAGAAAGCTCAACAAGAACGGCAACCCGATCAAGCCGGAACCGGTGGTGGTCGAACAGGCGCGCCTGAGCGAAGGCGGGCAGATGTTTGCCAATCGCCTGCAAAAGAACCTCAAGCTGATGGGCAAATGGGTGCGCCGCGAAGGTATCGATTGCTACCGCGTGTATGACGCCGACATGCCTGAATACTCGCTGGCGATCGACCTGTATCACGACTGGGTTCACGTTCAGGACTACGCAGCGCCCAAGTCCATCGATCCGGAAAAGGCTTCGGCCCGGCTGTTCGATGCGCTGGCGGCGATTCCGCAGGCGTTGAACATCGACAAGAACCGTGTGGTGATCAAACGTCGCGAGCGTCAGAGCGGCACCAAACAATATGAGCGTCAAAGCGCGCAGGGCCAGTTTCTGGAAGTCAGTGAAGGCGGCGTCAAGTTGCTGGTCAATCTGACCGACTACCTCGACACCGGCCTGTTTCTCGACCATCGTCCGATGCGCATGCGTATTCAGCGCGAGGCGGCCGGCAAGCGCTTCCTGAACCTGTTTGCCTACACCGCGACTGCCAGCGTGCATGCCGCCAAGGGCGGTGCGCGCAGCACCACCAGCGTTGACCTGTCGCGGACCTATCTGGACTGGGCGCGGCGCAACCTGTCGTTGAACGGTTTCTCCGACAAGAATCGTCTGGAGCAGGGCGACGTGATGGCCTGGCTGCAGGCCAATCGCGACCAATACGACCTGATCTTCATTGATCCGCCGACGTTCTCCAACTCCAAGCGCATGGAAGGCATTTTTGATGTGCAGCGTGATCAGGTTGAGCTGATCGATCTGGCCATGGCGCGTCTGGCTCCGGGTGGCGTGCTGTACTTCTCCAACAACTTCCGCAAGTTCGTGCTCGATGAAAATCTGAGTCAGCGCTATGCGGTCGAGGATATTACCGCGCAAACCATCGACCAGGATTTTGCCCGCAACGGCAAGATTCATCGCGCCTGGAAAATCATGGCGCGTGCCTGATACGGTGTGTGATGAGCTTGCCTGTAACAGTTTTGTACAGGTTTGCTCATCGCTCCCTATGAAAATTACTGGCGAATAGCTATAACAGAAGTCATAGCCAGCTTGACGCTTCAGCATGTTGGCGTCATGAGTTTCTGTGTATGACAGCGAAACGGTTCAGGCTCAGAGTTCTGAGTTTCATCAACGGCCAGCTCTCAGCGTGGCCAATAGCCGTTTTGGCATTGATGGTCGGAGCAGCACTTACCATCATGTTGGCGCTGGCCGACAATGAGCTGTACCAGCGTCAATTGCGCCAGCGTTTCGACATGCTTGCTGCGGAGCGCTTCAGTCATCTTCAGGAGCGTCTGGACCGGCAGGTCACTCGGCTGGACACCCTGTGTCGCTTCTTTATTTTTTCCCATCAGGTCGAGCAGTCGGAATTCGACGGCTTTGTCGCGCCATTGCTGATTGGAACCCAGGCCTACGCCTGGAACCCCAGAGTGACGCTGGCGGAGCGGGCCGCTTTTGAACAGCAGGCGCGTGAGGAGGGCTCAGCCGGATAGGCCATACGTGAAATGGATGAAAACGGTGCGTTGAAAACCGCCACTGTACGCAACGAGTATTTTCCGGTTCGATTCATCCAGACACTCAGCAAAGTTCCGACGCCGTCGGGGTTTGATATAGCCTCAGAGCCGGTACGTCATGTCGCCCTTGAGCGTGCGCGTTTGCTCAAGCGCATTGTTGCAACGCCTCGTATCAGCCTGTTGGCCCTTGACCCGTCAGACACGTACGGAATTTTGCTGGTGGCGCCGGTGTTCTCCATCGGCCAGTCGCCTTCCGAATTGAGAGGCTATGTCACTGCAGTGATCAGCCTGACGCAATTAATGAGCATCGGCACAGCGGAGCAAGACAATCTTGCGGTCACCATGCTTGACCTCAGTTCGCCGGCAAAGCCTGAGCAGGTTTACCAGTCGCCGGTCGTAGCAGTACGCAATCATTTGTATGCCAGCAGCCTGCTGAGCCTCGGTGACAGGGATTATCTGGTCGAGGTTCGCCCTACGGAAATCTTCAGCCAGAGCAATCAGACCATGATGCCGGGCCGGGTGCTTTGGCTTGGCGGGCTTTTGAGCCTGATGCTCAGCGCGTTGCTCTACAGCCTGATCAGCCAGCGTCAGCGAGCGCTGCAGCGTGTGGCGCAGCGTACCCGCGAGTTGCGCCAGCGCGGGCAGCAGTTACGGGCGGCGCACGGTCAATTGCGCAGTGTGCTGGACGCCGCGACCGAAGTGGCGATCATTGCAACCGACCTGGATGGGTTGATCAAGACGTTCAACGTCGGTGCGCAGAAAATGCTGGGTTATTCTCAGGAAGAGGTACTGGGCAGGCTGCGCCTCATGGACCTTTATCAGCCGGCCGAGCTGGAGGCCCGCGCGAGTGTATTGAGCAAGGACCGCGGGCACCCGATCAGCGCTTCCCGGCTGATGTTTCTCGACGCCGTGCATGACGGTCATCACCCTTCGCAGGAGTGGACCCTGCAGCGCAGTGACGGCAGTACCCTGGTGGTGAACATGCTGGTGACCGCCGTGCGCGACGATCAGGGGCTCTGGACCGGGTATCTGGCGGTGTGCATCGACGTCACGGAGCACAAGCGCGTCAACGAAGCACTTGCCGAACAAGGGCAATTGTTGAAAAAACTTGGCTCGCAGGTGCCTGGCGGCATTTATCAGTATCACCTGGCTATCGACGGCAGTTCGCGCTTCAGATACGCCAGCGCTGGCATGTGCGAGCTGTTTGAAGTCGATGAAGCGCAGTTGCTGGGCGATTCCGAGGCCGTTCTGCGACGTATCCAGCCACCGGATCTGACGCGCGTCAGAAGCTCTATTCTGGCCAGCGCGAAGCATCTGACACCCTGGAGCGAGGAGTACCGTGTCGACCTGCCACGCAAGGGCCAGCGCTGGCTGCGCGCTGCGTCCACGCCAGAACGGTTGGTAGATGGCAGCGTGCTATGGCACGGTTTTGTGTCCGACATCACCGACCTCAAGCGTGTCGAACAGGAGTTGCGCGCGCTGTCGGTCACCGACGTACTGACGGGTGCCTACAACCGGCGCTATTTCCAGGACCGCATGCAGGCCGAGCTGAAAAGGATCGACCGGCACGGCGGTAACCTGTCGATCATCATGCTCGATATCGATCATTTCAAGCGCATCAATGATCGTTTCGGGCATGCCGCAGGCGATCAGGTGCTCAAGGCGATTTCGGAAAAGATCAGCCAGCGCCTGCGTAGCGATGATGTGTTCTGCCGCCTTGGGGGTGAAGAGTTCATGGTGATCTGCCCGGGCACACGGGGCTCGCAGGCGTATCAACTGGCTTTGAGCCTGCGCGAGGGCCTGCGTAACCAGGTTATCGAAGGCGTCGATCAGGTTGTGACGGCCAGCTTCGGCATCGCCAGCTGGAGAGCCGGTGAGGGGATCGACACAATGTTGTTGCGCGCTGACTCGGGTGTCTATGCCGCCAAACAGGCCGGTCGCGATCGGGTCGAGCCTGAGCAGATCTGACGCACACAGACCCGCTTCGAAAGCGGGTCTGCTGGTTACAAGCGGCGGGTGGTTATTGCTGGATCGAGACCGTGGTGTTGGTCAGTTTCGGCTATCGATACAGATCGACCAGTACCTCGTCCAGTATCGAGGATGCGCCAAACGGACGCGGGTCGTTGAGGATCGCCACGACCGCCCAGGTGTTGCCGTTGCTGTCGCGGCTGAAGCCGGCAATAGCGCGAACCGTGTTCAGCGTGCCTGTCTTGATGTGCGCTTCACCCAGCAACGGGGTGCGCTTCAGACGTTTACGCATGGTGCCGTCCATGCCTGCCAACGGCATCGAACTCATGAATTCGGCAGCATACGGGCTGCGCCACGCAGCCTGCAGAATAATGGCCATCTCACGGGCACTGACACGTTCCGCACGCGACAGGCCGGAGCCGTTCTCCATGACCAGATGCGGCGCGGTGATGCCTTTTTTCGCCAGCCACTGGCGGATGACGCGCTGGGCAGCCTTGCCGTCGTCACCGTCAGCTTCATTGCGGAACTCTTCACCCAGGCTCAGAAACAGTTGCTGGGCCATGGTATTGTTGCTGAATTTATTGATGTCACGAATGACTTCCACCAGATCCGGCGAAAAAGCCTTGGCCAGCAGCTTGGCATTACCGGGCAAAACGCCAACGCGGTCCTTGCCCTGGATAGTGCCGCCCAGTTCCTGCCAGATGGCCCGTACTGCGCCTGCCGCATAGGTCGGATGGTCAAGCAGCGAAAGGTAGGTCTGCGAATTACAGCCGTTGCCCAACTGGCCAGTCACCGTCACATTGACGCTGCCGTCAGGCTGGGTGACCGGGTTGTAGCGCACATCCCCGGTGCATTGCTTTGATGCGCTCGCCTTCACCTGGTTGTCGATGCGAATGGTCGCAATCGGCGGCTCGACCGAGACCAGAATTCTGCCGTCATCGTTTCGGGTCACGAAGCGCAATGCCTTGAGGTTGACCATCAGCGCATCAGGCTTGACCAGAAACGGCTTGTTATCATCGTTGCCGTCATCATTGAATTCGGGCAATTGCGGTTGCACAAAATGGCTGCGGTCCAATACCAGGTCACCGGTCACCTGTTGCACACCATTGGCGCGCAGGTCACGCATCAGCAGCCAGAGTTTTTCCATATTCAGCTTTGGATCGCCGCCGCCTTTGAGGTACAGGTTGCCGCGCAGCACGCCGTTGCTCAGGGTGCCATCGGTGAAGAATTCGGTTTTCCACTGGTGGGTAGGGCCGAGCATTTCCAGCGCGGCGTAGGTGGTGATCAGCTTCATGGTTGAGGCCGGGTTGACCGATACGTCGGCATTGAACACGGTCGGCGTGCCCGGCCCGTTGAGCGGCAACATCACCAGCGAAAGCGCGTCATCGCCGAGTTTGCTGGCTTTCAGAGCCTGTTGAACCTTGGGGGGCAGCGTGGTGTTGATGACGGCAGCGTAGGAGGGCAGAGCCAGTGGCAAAAGAATTGACGCGAGCAACAATGGACGTAGCGACTTGATCATTGAATAAAACCCTACTGCAAGGGGGGACATAAAAAAGAGGGCATGGATGAATTCCCTCGGTAACTATTTCGCTGCGATGTTGATAACTATAGTAGTGAATGCGTAGCGGGCTTTTTTTGTAACATACAGTGCCACGCATGAAACGACCCGCATTATGCCCCAAGCAGGGCAGGCTTGTGATAGGGGGCAGGCCGGTAAACGTTATTTTTTATCGATTGGGCCTGCATCACTGTCGCAAGACCGGATATCCATGACGGACCGCAATTGTCGGGCTTTTAAATCGTCAAGCTGGTAAAGTGCCGCCCGATATTTATTGATGAGGATTGTCCCATGGCCACTAACCGCTCCCGCCGTCTGCGCAAAAAAACTGTGTGTGGACGAGTTCCAGGAATTGGGTTTTGAACTGAACCTGGACTTCAAGCAAGAGCTGGATGACAAGGCAATCGATGCTTTCCTTGACGCTTTTCTGAAAGAAGCAATGGAAGCCAACGGTCTTGGTTATGTGGGCGGCGACGACTTCGGTCTGGTTTGCCTGAGCAAGCGTGGCTCGGTCAGCGAAGAACAGCGTGTTGCTGTCGAAGCCTGGCTCAAAGGCCGCAGTGAACTGACAGAAGTCACTGTCAGCCCGCTGATCGACGTCTGGTACCCGGAAAAAGAAATCAACCCGGCCGCCTGATGTAACGGGAGGCAGGCCAGCGCATGCCTCTCTTGCTTTTCCCCCGCTTGTTCCGGGAGTATCAGTTTTTTTGTGTTCGGGCTGGTTAGGGCCTGCCGTCAGGCAGGCCCTTGTTTTACCAGCTCGG
>NZ_LKBW01000040.1 GCF_002699855.1 Pseudomonas amygdali
CCGAGTCTGCCCAGGTGGCATGACTCAAACAAAAGGGTCTCCGAGAAACCCGGGGCGGTTCAGTTCGGTCATGCGCTGCCCAAGGTGCGCAAACAGATCGAAGCACAACTCGCGCAGCCGGGCATGGGCCGGGAAAAAGTCATGGCGACGGTCATTTCATTGCTGGATGCGACGCTGATCCGCATCGGCAACAGCCAGTACGCCAAGGAAAACCGCTCATACGGCCTGACCACGCTGCGCAACAAGCATGTCGAGGTAAAGGGCGGCCAGATCCTCTTTGAGTTCCGGGGTAAAAGCGGCGTTGAACACAAGGTCAGCGTCAAAGACCGGCGCTTGGCCAATGTGATCAAGCGTTGCATGGAATTGCCGGGACAAAACCTCTTTCAGTACCTGGACGAAGATGGCGTGCGCCATGCGGTGACGTCATCCGATATCAACGCCTACCTGCAAAGCCTTACCGGCTCGGATTTCACCGCCAAGGATTACCGGACCTGGGCAGCGAGCGCGCTGGCGCTCGCGACGTTGCAGAAACTGCATTGGGAGCCGGAGGCCGACGCCAAGCGGCACATCGTCGATATGGTCAAGGCGGTCTCGAAACAACTGGGAAACACCCCTGCCATCTGCCGAAAATGCTACATCCACCCCGCAGTACTGGAAGGCTTCCTGCTCGGCAACCTGGCCAAACTCCCTCGCTCCCGGCAACGCAAAGGCCTGCGCCTGGAGGAAGTGGCCTTGGCGAGCTACCTGCGATTACTGGCTGACAAGGTCGAGGCTGTAGTGAACGATGCGGTGGTGAAAGAGAGCAAAGCCTGAGCCGTCTGAACGCTGCAAGTCAGCCTTTGCTCCAATAAAATTTCGTAGCCTCATGATTTACCAAGCATTTCCGGCAGGCAAAAAAGCGGCATTCCGAGTCATTTGTGACGCTTTCAAGCTTGCTTCATGGGGGCCGGGTGTATATATTCCCTGCTCTTGGCGCTACCGCCCCGATGGCGAAATTGGTAGACGCAAGGGACTTAAAATCCCTCGTCCTTTGGACGTGCCGGTTCGACCCCGGCTCGGGGCACCACATATATGAAGGGCTTACTGGGCATTTTGCTGGGTAGGCCCTTTTTGTTTTGTTCCGCAAAAACAGTCGTGGTCCGCAATTCTTGTTTCAATCCTCCGGCGGCCTTCAGCCCACCGACCACACCTCCAGATCTGAAGCACTCGACCGCTGAATGCTGTCACAGCGATTGGGGGTCGCTCTGCGCACGTCAAATACGCCAAAGAAAGCTCCATCGACCTTGACCCCGAACAGAAGACAGCGATGAAGAAGGATCAACCACGCAGTAGCCTTAATGAAAGCGGCGCAGAACATTATTTGTCCAGTTGAACACGGCAGTTTACAAGCGAGACAGATCGACGTTCATTTCAAACTGCTTGATGACATCAATCATTGCCCGGCTGCTTCTATCGATCGAGCCTTCCTGTGTCCAAAGAAACGGAAAGAACGAGAAGCATTGGTCTGAGCCAAGCGTTCTCAAGTTGTTACGCCAGCCTTCCCATCGCAATCCGTCGTAAAAAATAGCAATTCGGTCACTCAAGGCCCAGCTTAGAAAGTCCGTATAGCCAATTTCCAACTGTTCCCACTTCAACGTATCTGGCGCCCAGTAATACATCTCTCCAACATCATCGCCCAAGCCACCGCCATTGATAGCAAAGAACCCGCCGACGACATCGTCGGAAACAAGCAAGCAACCGTCTGCGCGACCTTCGTTCCAGTCAGCGAGATTTCGAGGCAATAGTGGATGGCCGGAACCCAAGACACGAAGCCAGCCGTGATCGATCAATAGCCCGCCCGTGTGGTAAGCAATGGTGCCCAGCGTTGATCTGGTTGTCACCTGAAGACGGGTGAGAACTCTCGAACTTTCGGCGGACGAAGGCAGCAATTGATGATTTACAGATGCGTCTGCCAGCATTTTCTCAACTAGAGGTAATGCAGGTTCCCGATGGTCTACAAGGTCTTTCAATTCTTTCATTGCTGATCCATGAGAACAGTAAACGTGGTATTTATGATGACTGTGTTCAGTCACTGATAGTGAGCCGGGGCCTGCGGGAAAACTGGTACACATCCAAGGTGCTGAATTCCAAATAGACAGAGTAACCATCGCCGTTACAAGTCGCACCCCTCCCGCTACGCAAGGAGCGACCATGCCACAATACACCTCGCCCGGCCCAGTCCAAATAGGCCCAGCTATCAGCACCCGGCTTAGGGTCCAACGCCTGACAGTGGTTGACACATCCACAGTTACTGCAAAGTAGGGTCCTCAACGTTTTTTCACCCCCCGACGTAATTGCCCTGAGCAATGTCACTCCTTCGAGCTTGAATGATTGACCGGTGCCAGTATTAACAGCGGATCAGAAAGCATATGGGGTTAGCGCATGGCAGACTTCCAGGCGGCGCTGAAGCCTCTTACGAAGGAACGAGCTCTTTTAGCGGTAAAGATGAGTCCCTACCAAAAGCAAACCTGACCTACTGAACACTCGGCTTCTTAACAAGCATCCTCACCAGCCCACCAGACTGGTAAGCGCGAGCAGCGGCCTCTTTACGAATCAGGCGTTCCGATTCAGTTGTTCATTCAGCATGGAGACGATGCCGATATGGCTCACAGCAGATGCACGGCAGATTCATGTACCTCTCACGAATGACGGCGTTGAATCCGGTTTGAGCATCTCTTATGAAGTCCGCCCCGCTCTTCAGCTTCTGCTTGAAGATTTTGAGATCTCGTGGCTCTAGGTCGGCAATTGCGTTTCGCGCCGTGTCTCTGTTCGCCGGCACGATCGCAAGCATGCAACCCGGGCCGCCGCCCCCCCACTGATGACGACGTTACAAATGCGAGGCACACGCTGGACTCATGATCTTCCTCTTGGAAATGTTCAGGTTTGAAAGCATCATCTCCAGCCCCCTACTCAGTTGCCAGGCGCGGTCGTACAGATCCCGGATCTACTGCCTACTTTTCCCTGAATACTCTTGTGCAGATTCGATCGACAACAAATGCCATAGCGATCATCCAGCCGACGAAAAATACTGTCCGTGTGCCGTGATCTATTCCAGGTATCTCAAACCCAAGCCACGCACCTGCAAACATCAGAGGCACAAACAAAACAAGGGCAAGCAATCGTTCTAAAAGCCTGTTCACACTTGAAACTCCACATAAAAAGCGTGAGTCAGTTTAAGCCTTTTCATGTTGCCAGAGCCCAAGGCGCTGACTTCTCGCCCTCGGAAATATGCAAGGCTGCCCTTTCAGTTGAAATGGGTCGTAAAACCAGAACCATGAAGACGGTTCAGCAAAATCCACCTGAGATAGCCTATCGACGGGACGATGGCGACCGTTTCAGGTATCGCTGCAAACTGGAGAGTGAGCGAGTCATTTGGAGAACATCCCTTTAAGAATAGCTAAATGGTGCCTAGGATTGATGAGCGGTTTTAGCCTCCCAGAAAACGAATGAAATAGGATTTTGTTGCATTTTCGGAGCACTAAACTAGTATTAGTGTTTCGCCGACCGAAAGACTGGCGACCACGAGGAGCTAGATATGCCGTGCAGAATATTGCGTTCACTATACCTCAGAGCTAATGGCGAAATACCATGCGATGACGATTTCGGTGAACAAATGAATTTGGGCTGGGTGCAAAAGAACGCGAAGTTCTCTCCATCGGAGATATTCTCCAATGAAAAGTATCAAGCCATCGAAGAGGCATTTGTATCAGGGGGCATGCCATGGGGACGAATTTGCAATCACTGCGCACTTAATCGCCCAACAGACCCTGTAGACAATCATCTTCGAGCCAAGGTTATTTCTTACTTTCAAATAGAAACGACCTTAGCCTGCGGGTTAGGTTGCCCCGGCTGCTCTAGAAGCAAGCAAATACGTCTTCGGCCAGGCCCCCACACCCTTGACATGAGCCGCCTAAAAAACCTAGTCGATGGTCTTACTTCCGAGGGCTACGCTGTACATAATATTGAATATTGCGGACAAGGCGAACCATTGGATCACCCCAATTTCAAAGGCATAGTACGGACAACAAGAGAGGCATATCCATCCGCCAAACAGCGCTTGATAACAAATGGAAACCATGATTTCGCAGAAAAAGTCCACGGAGAATTTATAGATGAGATCATAGTTTCAATAGATGGCGCGCATCAGTCAAGTTACGAAAAGTACAGAATAGGAGGAAGCTTTGAAAAGGCTTTAAAATTCACTAAAGACGCTAAATCTTTAAACCCCCTCCAAAATGTTATTTGGAAATACATTTTATTTGAGCACAATGACTCCGAACAGGAAATCGAGTACGCGGAGAAACTGGCACAAACCATAGGAGTTGATAGATTACAGTTCGTTAGAACTCACAGCATCGGAAAATCATTGAATTGGGAAAAAAGGTACTTCCACTAAGATGGGTAGGTTCTGTAGACACCTCAACTCCATTAGTTGAACGGCAAAGCGCTCAGTAAGCTAGGTAGAATCTATTTATTAGCTGCCCTGCGAATAAGCCTCTCGCAGGCTCGCTACTTCAGCCCGCAATTCTTTACGGCCCCCATGAGATAGGTGATCAGTGCCATCGGGTAGAGCTGTTGAATACGTGGATTGCCATTCTCGTCCGCACCGTCTTTCTCCCTGGATACGGCAAGAGGGTTAACTGCCGGCGCCTCATGCGCGATCAAACCTTGGAATACCGTATCGCCACCTTTGAAAAAGTCGCCAAGTTTTTTGCGCTGATAGGTAACAATACGATAGGCGCCAATTCGGTCAAGGAAGGATTCCGGGGTGAAGTCCTTGATGTACTTCTTGATCCGATAATCAGACGTAAACAGGGTGGAGCGGTTGCCGCATGCTACATCGGTAGGAGATTACGAAGCCTCGTTGCCGTGGAACCGCTCGTCAGAGATACCTCGCTAAACCCAATCCTCATTTTTGCTAGGCGGGGTTTGTGGCGCGGATACAGCTGAAATGGGACGTAAAACCAGAACCATGAAGACGGTTCAGCAAAATCCACCTGAGATAGCCTATCGACGGGACGATGGCGACCGTTTCAGGTATCGCTGCAAACTGGAGGGTGAGTGAGTCATCTGGAATACATTCCTGAGTGATACCGGCGAATGGGGTCGCTGGCGTCAGCAATATTCCCAAGGGGATACGATGACAACCTACCGCGTCTCGAATGGGAAGCTGACGATCATGAACGACCAGGCAGACACTGAAACATTCAGGAAAAGTGATTTTTGATCAGTCAATGCAGATGCAAAAAAGCCCGGCGCTGAGGCCGGGCCTTCTGATCACCCATTCCTTATCTGCGCAGACTTTGCAGAATAAGCGAGGGCGACGTCTCGCTGGACACTTGCACCCTTACCCTTCACTTCCGTCACCTCACTCTTCAGACTCGGACGCATCAAATTCGACATCAAACGCCTGATAAAAAGCTTTATCGGTTTCGGCGATGATCCAGGCAAGAAGAATGACATGGTGCCCGGACTTATCACTCGGCAGCGTTGCTGATGTAATATCTTTCGGCTGAAGCTCAGTATGATATTGATCGGCAGGAGCCAGATCAGAAATATCACTCCACATCAGCCCATCTTGAGAATCGATTTTGAAATGCTTATCAGCGACATTGTTCTTCCCCTTGAAGTCTTCTCGGGTGATGGGTGTAGTTTCATCCCATCCGTCTTTGGTAATAAACCAACGGTAACCACGTGTCAAATGTTTAGCAGCATAGAACCATGTCACCTTAAACTCTTCTCCGCGCTTGACGCTCAAGCGAGGCCACGCCTCATCTTGCTGACCCGGGTTTTGTTTTTTTATTTCTTCAACAATACCGTTATCAGTAAGATTTACGAATCTCCGGTTATCAGTTTGCCCGCCACTCAGTATAAATCCGTCTGCTGGTGGTTTAGCAGCCGAAATAGGATCAAACTTAGGTTCATCGACACCAGGGAAGTCGTGTGCAAGACCAGGTTCCAGGTCTGGAAAGTTTTTGCCACCTTCCATAGCGACCACTTCCCATTCCAGCAATAGGCCTTTTTTTATGGCATAAGAACCACGGGATTCAGGATTGGTTACCCTACCGTGTCTGGGTTGCTTACTATCAGATTCACTCATTTCCATATCCTCAATTGTTGAATCAGGCATGCCTTGCCTGTTGCTCAATTGAAGACCTGCTTCCATGGGCCGGATAGCTAGCAGTACAGCCAGTAGATTTTTCTGTTAAAACCTGAAACGTGAGGGCTGGTGAACTGCCCAACCCGCCACCTTTGTTGTACGTGCCCGCAGCACTTAAAGCATGAAGTTAATCCGAAATATATTCCCCTCGGGGTCCAGCAAAACCGCCTGATACCAATGGTAATACGTCAGATACGGCGCCTTGATCAATCGCGCACCCAGCGCCACTGCTTGAGGCACCAACCTGTCCACCTCGGATTGCTCATCGACATCAATGTTGAGGAGAAACCGGCAACCGGTGCTACCAGTAAACTCATCCAGCCCCAACAATTCGTAGGCATCGAGTGCATTGAAACCGATGCAGGATTTGCCTGTATCCAGCCCACGAAAAATAGGCGACCTGATGGCCTCTATTTCACTGAAGCCGAACAGCTTCGAGTAAAAACCGCTTAAAACGATGATGTCCTGCGCGAACACATTGACGTATGAAAGTGTGCTCATATCAGGCTACCTTGCTGCCGTCGAAGGTCGTCTGTTTGACGAACTTGGCCAGCAAGTGATCGCCCGAAGTCACCGGCGCGTGCCGTGGCGTGGTGCCAGGCGGCAGGCAACCGGGCAGGCACTCGATCAAGGTGTCGTAGTTGGGTTGTTGGAAGAACACCAGTGACTGCCGACGGTTGTCCTGCTCACTGCTAATGGGCGGGTTGACCACGCGGTGCAGGGTGGAAATCCACTGGTCGTTGGTCCACTGCATCATCAGGTCGCCGATGTTGACCACAAAACCGTTCTCGACATAGGGCATCGACCCATTCGCCTTGCTGATTACGTACCTGCAAGCCGCCCAGTGCATTATCAGGGCGCACGATGGTCAGGCTGCCGTAGTCAGTATGCGCACTGGCGCGCAACTGGCCGGCCTCGACTTCGGTCTTGATGTCCGGGTAACTCAGGCTGCGGAACATGCTGATATGCCGGTCGATTCTGTCATCAAAAAAGCACTCATCCAGTTCCAATGCCAAGGCAAACAGGCGCATCAACGATTGCGCCAGTTCACTCATCGCCTCGAAATAAGCTTGATACGCCTCTTTGAACCCAGGCAACAACGCCTCGGCAGGCCAGACATTCGGCGCGAAATGCGAACCTGCTTCGGCGTTGTGGTAATAATCTTCATTCGGCACGTTGCTTGGCCCGATGGAGAAGGATTCCTTCAGATCTCCCGGCGCACTTTCTTCCAGAGAATATGAAAGGCTCTCCTCGGCTATCGCGCTGTACCCACGCACCATCTCCGGGCTGGGACGATCAACCTTGCGTTTTTCCGCCAGCGGCAAATCAAAGAACTGGCGGGTCAAACCGGAGACCTTATTAATAAGTTCTTTGGGAATCTGGTGCTCGGTGATTACCAGAAACCCAATGTCCTTACACGCTTGATTGACTGCCTGCGCCACGGCTGCCTTGCCGTCCGGTTCTCCTGAAAAATAAGGGGCCAGGTTGATAATGGGCACATAGTGCAGAGTCATACGGCTGCTTCCTCTCGCTGACACCGTGCGGGAAAGTTTCACCGGCAAGGGTGAAGGTCAGCGAGACGAGAGCAGAAAGCATGCCACTGCAAGAATTCACAATTCATACAAACAGTTAGCCGTATCGACCGTTCAAGCCAGATCAAACGGTCTGAAACGGAACGCATGGTTTGAATGCGCACAGATGAAAAACGGCCCAGAACTGCGCACATTTATCTCCCGTGCGGATACGCACTTTCAATACGCCGGATGACCTCGGCGGTCGTGGTGACCTCTCCGAACTCATAGGCAATAGTTGTCAGCGATATACGCTGAACGTCTGCGGCTGAAACTGCACCAAAACCGACATCCGGGTAGTCCATTGCAGCATTGGCGTCACTCAGGGCGATAACCTTGTATTCCCGGTGCACGCCGTCCCTGATCGTGGTTTCACAACACACGTTGGTTACCGTACCGCAGACGATGATCGTATCGACATCCCGCGCGCGCAGCACCGTGTCCAGATCAGTGTTATGAAAGCCGCTGTAGAACAGCTTGTCGACAATCACATCATCCGACTGGGGCGCGAGCGCTTCGATAACCTCAACGTCCGGATCATGCCGTGCCAGTATCTGGTCCACATTCGGGTACAAATCGCGCATGCGCCCGGTGTCCGAACCATCGCCGCGCACGATATGGCGCAGATAAACCACCGTCACCTGAGCAGCCCGCGCGGCCTGCAGCAGCGTCTGGATCGGCTGGACGATATCCGCTGTACTTTTTACGTACAACGCCCCGGTAGGCTCACAAAAGACTTTTTGCATGTCTACGACGATGACCGCCGTTCTGCGCGGGCTGATCGGCCATCGGACAAGGGGTTTGCTCATCGGGTTTACCTCGGTTATGCCTGACAGGCTGGTTGGGCATGGCAAGCAATAATCGTGCTGCATGTGACAGATCAATTCCCGGCGAAACAACCATCCATTGAACACCCACGGCGATCATGCAACACCGACGGGCATGTGCCTCGCGCGCTCGCTCTGCCGTCCCAATTGCATTGAAAACACAAGGAGCGTGGTCATGAAGCCAGGTTTCGTAACGCAAAAAGAGTCATGTGTGCATCATCTGAAAATTCAGTGCCTGCTATTGCTCACGCTTGCTTTGACGGGATGCGGAACAATCAACACAACGTTCAGGCCCGATTCCGTCGCAGGTGAAAAGCTCACTGACTGGAAATCAAATTGCTCCTCCATTCCGCGCGTTTACAGGGGAGTTATGCTCGATTTCTGTGAACTGAACGTAGAGCCCAAACAGAGTAGCGCTTATCAGAAGACCAATGCTCCCGAGTGGGTTTTACTGGACATGGGCTTATCAGGCGTCGTAGATACATTGCTCCTGCCTTACACGATTTATCAGCAAAACCAATACGGCTATATCAACGCAAGCCGCTTTAAATAGCGGCTGAGCTCGGTTTTCAAACCCCATCACTTTCCCGCGCCCAATAAAAAACCCCGCAGACGTTAATCTGCGGGGCTTTGAATAGTGGAGGCCGAGGTCGGAATCGAACCGGCGTAGGCGGATTTGCAATCCGCTGCATAACCATTTTGCTACTCGGCCTCAAACGAAAGATGCTTCACTTAAACATCAAACGTATTTTCATTTCGCGGGAAACCGGTATTTCTTTGGCTTCCAACCAATTGAATCTAAAGGGGTTTTTTCAATTCCTCGCTCAGGAATGGACGCAATTCTGTACTGGTTCGCATGTCATGTCAAGAACGAGGAGAAAATAATTCGCTCACTGCGCGCAGGTGTAATAGCTAATCAACCTGACGCTCCAGAGGCGCATGCGGTTTGAAGAAGCCTGCCCCCATCCAGTGCGGTGTTTTTTCCGTGGTCAATGGCTGGGCGCGCTGGTAGCTGTTCGCGTTTTTCGAATAGCCTTTGTGGTCGTACTCGGCCATGAACGGGTACGGGAAGACCTTGCGGGTACGCCCGCGATTACCGACGTTTTCCTTGACCATCGATGCTGGCAGGGCTTTTGGCAGCGGTCTCTGCCGGTTGCCAGCCTTCTCGGGGCCTGCATGTCGGGCGACAATCGCATCCGGTGCCTGGCTTTTTTCAACCCAGGCCATGATCGGCGTCAGCAGATCAACCAGGCTTGGCCCTTCCCCGCCGCCGCAGTGATAAACACCGGGCAACATATATAGCCGTGAGAACGCCTCGGTGCGTGTCTTGCCCATCTGTGCTTCGACCGCCTCGTGGTACGCCAGGGTGTTGAGCGGCGAGATGTTAGGGTCGGCCCAGCCGTGCCAGAGAATCAGCTTGCCGCCGCGGCTGGCGAATGGCGACAGGTCCGGGTTGGTGGCATCGTACAACGCATGCAGCGGACGCAATTGATCAAAGGTTTTCTTGTCGAAGTTCAATGCGTTCAGATCGAAATCCGCGCTCGGGTTCTTCTCGAACACCACATTGCGAATGGCCTCCAGTGCAGCCGTTTCGCTGTAGACGGGCTGATCGGCGCTGACCGGTACGAATACGCCCGCCCAAGCCAGTTCCGAGCCAGGCTGCGGACCGCCCAACGTCAAATGTTCGCCACTGACAGGGTCTTTCGGCCCCTCGTAAAAACGTCTGACAGCAGCCACTTCTTCTGCGCTCAGGCAATTGGCAGTGTCGGCTGCTGTCTTGCATTGCAGTACGGCGGGGTCGAAGTGGCAGATGCGTGGGTCGGATACAAGGCCATCGATTTGCCCGTCCAGCACATCGCATTGGGCGAGTACGGCCTTGTGCAGCAGTGGCAGTCGGGAAGCGAGGAGAATCGGCTTGCCGTCTGCCCCTCGGTTGGAGCGGGCCATCCAGCCGTGGTACAGCGTTTTCTGTACCTGAAAGTTGAGCGCAGGAGCCCCGGCGATGATGCCGTCGAAATCGTCCGGGTAACGCTGGGCCTCGATCAGGGCCTCCCGGCCGCCGTCCGAGCAGCCACTGAAGTAGGCGTATTCGGCTTTGCGACCATAAAACGCAGTGATCAGCTTTTTCGACGCCAGCGCGGTGAGGTGCACGCCACGGTGAGCGAAATCGGCGCGTTTCTGCGGGTCGTCGCCAAAATGGTTATCTGCCGCCTGATGCCCCATGTCGGTGGAGGCTACTGCAAATGCACCGGTATCAAGCGGCTTACAGCCATCAGCGGCGCGTACGGTCGAGTTGACGTTGCCACACAGCCCACCGCAGCCGACTTGCAAGTAGCGTTGTGCCCAAGTGCCGGTAGGCAGTTCAAGCCTGAAGTTTATCTGCGGTGCCAATCGGCCTTCCACGGCACACACTGCTACATCGTTGCGCATTGATTCACTGGCCGATAGCACACGACTGCCCTGCCCGCCGATATCGTTGAGGTCCACGCCGGTCAGCGCAGAGCACGCGCTGACCGGGTTGACCACCGCAAGCCGGGAAATGTTGTCGGCAGTTGCAGAGGACGGCGTACGAGCCTGGGCTGGCGTCTGAATGATAAGTGAAGTGACCAGCAGCGACAGAGCGCGGACGTACTTCGGCTGGGAGGGTTTCATGAGAACTCCTGTTCATGAAGGATCAAAACCACAGTGCGAGCATCTAAATGACCGCACTGCAGGTAAGGGTAAAACGTTTAAGCGAGGCAATTATTCAAAGGCTAGTAGAAAAAGTCACCGCGGATTCCATCCGCCGCCCATGACCTTGTAGAGCGTTACCCGGTTGCTCTGCTCGGTAAGGCGAAGGGAAATCAGCTCCTGCTCGGCACTGTACAGCGAGCGCTGGGACTCAAGTGCCTCCAGATAGCTCTGCGACCCGCCGCGATACAGGGCATCGGCAAGTTCGTAGCTCTTGCGACTGGCATCGGTATAGGCCTGTTGTGCAGCCACCCGCTCGTCCAGCGTGCTGCGCACCGCCAGTGCATCGGCCACTTCTTTGAACGCAGTCTGAATCGTCTGCTGATAGGTCTGGATCTGAATCTGGTTTTCCACCTTGGCCGAGTCAAGCGTGGCCCGATTGGCGCCGCCGTCGAAAATCGGCACGCTGATACTTGGCGCAAAGCTCCACGCGCCGGTTCCGGACTTGAACAGACCTGACAGGCTGGTACTGGCAGAGCCTGCATTGGCGGTGAGGGTGATGCTGGGGAAGAACGCGGCACGCGCTGCGCCAATGTCGATGTTCGCTGCTTTGAGGCTGTGTTCGGCGCTCAGCACATCCGGACGACGTTGCAGCAGGCTGGAGGGCAATTCGTCCGGCACCTGCACCAGTTGCGCCACGGATGGCACCTCGGCAGTGGGCAGAAGCTCCTCCGGCAGATCGCTGCCCACCAGCAGGCGCAGGGCGTTGCGGTCCTGAAGAATCTGGCTTTTATATTGCGCCACATCGCCCCTTGCAGACTCTACCGTGGTTTGCGCCTGAGCCACTTCCAGGCCGGAAGAGCCGCCCAGCGCATGACTGTTTCTGGTCAGGTCGTAGCTTTTCTGCTGGCTGGCCAACGTGTCTTCAGCCAGTTTCAGAAGCTGGTTGTCGGCGGCCAGGGTCAGCCAGCCGGTTGCCACTTCGGCGATCAGGCTGATCTGCGTACTGCGCCGTGTTTCGGTCAACGCCAGGTAATCCTCGAGCGCTTCGTCCTGAAGGTTCTGGATACGCCCGAACACATCCAGCTCATAGCTGCTCAAGCCCAACTGCGCGCTGTACTCGTGGCTGATCGACGACTTGCCGGTCATCGAGGTCGATGACGGCGTGCGTGTATGCGTGCCGCTACCACTGGCATCAATGGTCGGCAGGCTCGCTGCACGCTCGATACGGTATTGAGCCTGGGCTTTCTCGACATTCAGGCTGGCCAGGCGCAGATCACGGTTATTCACCAACGCCAGGGTTTGCAGACGTACCAAACGCTTGTCGGTGAAAAAGTTCTGCCAGTCGATATCCGTGGGCACGCTGCCTGACGCAACAGGTTGGCCCGCCGTCGCCGGCAGCCATTGGTTCGATACAGGCGCTTCGGGGCGTTGATAATCCGGAGCCAGGTTGACGCAGCCTGTGAGCAGCGCCGTGACAGCCAGCGAAGGCCAGAAAAGACGCATCATGCTTCACCTGTAGATGTGGATTGGGCAACCGGAGCATTGCCTGCAGAACGACTGAAGCGGCGTCGGACTTCGACGAAGAACAGCGGCACCAGGAAAATACCCAGCACGGTGGCGCTGAACATACCGCCCAGCACGCCAGTGCCGATTGCATTGCGCCCAGCCGAGCCTGCGCCGGTGCTGAGGGCCAGCGGCAGTACACCGAACATGAGCGCCAGCGAAGTCATAAGAATCGGGCGCAGGCGTTGCCGGGCAGCAATGAGGGTGGCTTCATGCAGGCTTTTCCCCTGCTCCTGAAGATGCTTGGCGAACTCGACGATCAGAATCGCGTTCTTTGCCGCCAGGCCCACGGTGGTCAACAGCCCGACCTGAAAGTACACGTCATTGCTCAAACCGCTGAGCCGTGTCGCCAGAACCGCGCCGACAACGCCCAGCGGCACCACGAGCATGACCGAGAACGGCACCGACCAGCTCTCGTACAGGGCTGCAAGGCAGAGAAACACGAACAGCACTGAAATGGCATAGAGCATCGGCGCCTGAGCGCCGGACAAACGCAGTTGATAGGACTGCCCGGTCCACTCGTACCCGATGCCTTCGGGAAGTTGCTTGATGATCGTTTCAACGGCATCCATTGCTGTGCCCGAGCTGACACCCGGCGCAGGATCACCCACCACTTCAAGCGACGAATTGCCGTTGTAGCGTTCCAGCAACGGCGAGCCATAGCTCCAGCTGCTGCTGGCGAACGACGAGAACGGGACCATCTCGTCATTGCTGTTGCGCACGAACCAGTGGTTCAGATCGGCTGACTGCATGCGCGAAGCAGCCTCGCCCTGCACGTAGACTTTCTTCACCCGGCCCTGGTTGAGGAAGTCATTGATGTAGCTGCCACCCAGCGCAGTGGACAGGGTCGAATTGATGTCGCTGGTAGACAGGCTCAGCGCACCGGCCTTGCGGTCATCGATGGTCACTTTTAACTGTGGGGTGTCGTCCAGGCCGTTGCTGCGCACGCCCAGCAAGCTCGGGTCCTTCTTCGCCAGCTCGATAAACTGCTCGCGTGCCGCGACCAGCGCCTCATGCCCCACGCCGCCAAGGTCCTTGAGCTGCACATCAAACCCCGAACTCTGCCCCAGCCCGCGCACCGCAGGCGGTTGCATGACAAACACGCTGGCGTCGCCAATGCTTGCCAGCGCCAGCGTTGCCCGCTGAGCCACCTGCGCTGCGCCCTGCCCCTTGCCGGAACGCTCGCTCCAGTCCTTGAGCTTGATGAACGCCCTGGCAGTGTTCTGGCTGTTACCGCCCATCCCCAGCCCGGAGATACTGATCAGTGCCTCGACCTCCGGCTGCTTGAGCATGTAGGTCTCGAACTGCCTCATAACCGCCTGCGTACGGCTGTCGGTAGCGCCTACCGGCAGCTGGATCTGCGCCATCAGCGCGCCCTGGTCCTCATCCGGCAAAAACGATGTGGGCAGGCTGACATAACCCACCGCCATGGCCACCAGCACCAGCACGTACACCAGCAGAGCCCGCCCGCGATGGTTGATCACACCGCTTACGCCTCGCTGGTAACGGTCAGCGCTGCGGTCGAAGGAACGGTTGAACCAGCCGAAAAAGCCGCCCCGTTGTGCATGCAACTGAGCGTCCGAGGCGGCTTCGATACTTTCCGCCATGGCCTTCATCTCGCCCCAGACGAGCGCCCTTCCGGCCTCTGCCTGATTCTCGTTGATCAGCGTATAGACCTTTTCGGCACGCTCGATGTAGCCCTGATAAGTGCTCTTCAGACCCTCTACGAGCGCGCGCTCTTCATCATCGGTGATCAGCGAGTCGTAGGCCTCTACGGCCTTTTGGAAACCGGCCTTCCTTTCAAGGAACTCGTTGTGAGCCTGAGCTACCTGCGCAAGATCATGCGTGGCAAGCATTTTGGCCACGGTGGTGGAGACTGTCAGAAATTTTGTGTTCGGGCATAACATGTAGCTAGAGGTGCATGTATGCCGACCAAA
>NZ_LKBW01000041.1 GCF_002699855.1 Pseudomonas amygdali
CCCGAGGGGGGTCAAAACTAAGTTGGCGATTTAGCACGGAAGGGGGTCACTTTTTAGTTGGCGTTGACAATCAGTGCATTCGAGCTGTCATGTCCAAGGCTCTCATTACCGTCAACATGGTTTTTAAGGTTGGATTGCCCTTGCTACTGAACGACCGGTAAAGCTGCTCTCGAGACAGACCTGTCTCACGCGCAAGCTCGGTCATCCATTTGGCCCTTGCGACAACTGAATCGACCCTGGTTTCGTAGACACCTCCAAGCCTCATAATGAGGCCCAAATAGGAGGTGCCATGAGTCGTCAGCGTTACCCCGAAGAATTCAAGATCGAAGCGGTCAAGCAAGTGACCGAAAAAGGCAAACCTGTGGCCGATGTCGCCCAGCGCCTGGGCATGTCCGTGCACAGCCTTTACGCCTGGATCAAGGTCTACAGCAAGCCCCAAGAGCAGCGTCAGCAAGATGACACTTATTCCTGCTGCGTGCGGGCACTAGGGCGACGGCGCAAATTCTGGCCGAGACTGCTGTTTAAAGCCTGTCGAGCAGTGCTGATCGCTTGCTCCGCACCCTGCAACGCATGCTGACTATGGCGATTGGCACTCGCCTGCATAACCGGCGCAAGGTTGCCGCGCATGAATGTCTGCAGGCTCGTTGGCTTAGGGTTACCTTCGCGGAAGTTATTCTTTGCGTTGATTGCCGCAAACTGCGTCTGAGCACCGATGAATGAGGCCGCAAGGCTGTAGGCACCGAGAAATCCGACAACCGCATTGGGGATATGACCTGCGCCGCCGCAGATCGCTGCAGCGAGTTTATTGACGATCGAGGGTGTGAACTGGCCAGCCAGGCCGAACATGGATACGTCCGTGGAGACCTTCTGCGTCCACTGGGCCTTGAGTTCGCCCTGCTTTGCGTACTTCACCTTGGTCATGTTTTCCAATACGTGCATGCCGCCGCTATTTACGCAGTCGTCGAAAGCCTTCTTTACTTCTCCGTCCGGCAAATCGGTCAAGAAGTTCGGATTCCCTTCGCGGATGGCTTGAGTCACCGCAGACATGTCGGCCGACAGCGCCTTATAGCGTTCGACTTTTGCGCGGATCTCGGGAGGAGTGATGCTCGAAGTGTTTTCAGGCAAGGCATTGAGCGCATGCCCCGCCTCGCTGATTTCGACGCCAAGCACTTTTTGTCGCTGTTTCAGGTTCTCTTGGGTCGACTTGACCATGTACTCCGACACCGAAGTGAAGACCCCGCGCAGCTTCGCTTGGTCGACGTCGCGGTCCGGGTCCATTTCCTCACCGGCCAAATAGCGCTGCTTACCTTCGGGCGTGAAGGCGTCGTAGAACACGATAGCTGCCTTGACATTGAATTTCTGCTTGTTCCGCTCGTCCAGGCCAGCCATAGGCGACTGTAATAGCGAGATCGCTGCCGCATAGGAGGTACCGACAGCCGGACTTGCGAGCGCGTTGAGCCCCTCAAAATGGCTTTTCCGGTCAAGAGCAGGATTCATGCGTGTCGGTATCTCGTCTCTCTTCAGACCTGACAGTCCGGAGGTCAACGTACCGCCCGACGCGCGGAGACTGCGCGGGATGCGCTGCCAATCATTTCCTTCCTTCTGGCGAAGGTTTGAAAACTCGGCTTTCAGCGTAGTCTCGCGTTGCTCAAGCATGTTCGGGCGGCTTGCCTCTTCCAAGGCTCTAAGTGATTCCCGAGTCTGCGGAGCGGTGTTCTGCAGCGCATTATTGACGCCCTCTAGGGCCTCGCGCAGACAATTGAAGTGGGTATCGCTCAAATGATCGAAAAACAATTCAAGTCCTTCGTCCGTTTCGAGAAACTTCGGATCCCTTATCCCCACCGACGTAATCGCGGCCTGCACAGCATCATCGAAAGAAGTCAGAGCACGACGCGTGTCCTCGTTCAGGCCCTCCAGAGTCTGGGCTGCGGCATCCAACCAGATCTCGTCATTGACTTCGCCTTTGGCCAGCACGGTTGCCGCATTACGTCCGCGGATGTTGTCGCACAACGAAACAATGGCAGGCTGAATGCCGCCGGCCATGAACGGCTTGGCGGCCGCGAACGCAAGCGCGCTGCCGAAACCAGACCACGGTCCGTGGACGGCGCCGATGAAGCTTGACGCACCGAACGTAAGCATACTGGGTAACGCGCTGCTGATAGGGTTTGGCAGGCCAGAGTTGAAGCTGAACTTTAGGAAATTGTTCACATCACCGCCATGCATGCCCCTAGAGGCATATGCCATTACACGGATCGCATCGTCGTCTATCCGAGCAGTCATGGTCTTCGCGCAGATGTTCTCATGGCCTTCGCTGGCGTGGCGCTCGTCGTGTACCCGAAAAGTTTCGCAGAGCTTAAGGTAGAGGTCAGGGTGCGTGGGCGCATTTTTGGCGGCCAGATAGGCAGTCTGCAATTGGCTGAGGTCTTCCGGCTTGCGCGACATCACAGTCGTCCCGTCCGGTATGACCTTGGCCGCCGCCGTGATGTCTCTAACGCGCGCCGTGGTAAGTTGCTCTGCGGTCTGCGTCGTTGCAGCGGTGGCCTGCATTCCCTCTGTTTGCGTGATGCCACTTATTTCATGAGAGCATGACGCTTCTTGCCCAAGATTGGTTAGAGGATTGTAGTGTTGTGTTGCACTAACTGATTGAACGGGCTTCATCGCTGCCTCGACATTGTTGTTCATTTGACCAGCCGGCAAGAGCCGACGCCCCGCCAATGAGTGTTCGAAATCACAGGAGGGTTCCAAAGACAGCTTCGAAACAGAGTCTGATAATAGACTTGGCAGGATTGCTGGGCCGCTGCACAGCCAAAGCGCTGAGGGACATTTTATGAACGAGATTCCTACCCCTGTCACGGGGTTCATAACGTGTCGTGTACTGAGCCGCCTCAGGCCAAAGACAATGTATGACTATCCCATTCTGGTTTGGATCGAATTCGAGCGACAGTGAGATGATTCAGTCCAATTGATTTCCCGGGGAGGGCACACAGGAACCCTGATCACAAATGCTAGAAGGGTGAACATCTTACGCAACGAATGGGACATGCGGTCGGTGAACTCATCACCCGACTAAGCCGTCATGCCTTGATGGCTGGTGGGCGGATCCACAGAGACGATCCGTATGCCTCGGTTATCGATTGCCTTCTTGGGGAGCCTAGAGAATTCGGAAAAAATCGTACGCTAAGGTTTTCCGAGCTGTCGTAACGGCCTGAATTTACCGTCTTCCAGCTTGCGGCTCTGCCGCCAAACGTAATCGCCGGTCAGGTTGATGTGCTCCCAGCCCAACGGCGACAGGTACTGATACAGGTCGGGTTGTAAGCCGGAATCCCAGAAATTCCCGTCACCCAGTTCCAAGTCCAGCCATGAGTACATCCAAGCGGCGGTCTCGACGAGAGCGACAGACCTTATGCATAGGAATTTAAAAATGTCTATGCATCAAGATGGAACTTTTTCTTGCTCGTTGCCACACACTCTAATTTTGCAGGATCAGTTACCCTGCAAGCCAGTAAGCGGAGAAAATCAGCATATGGTGAGTATCAACAGAGCAGGGTCATCTGGCGCTTATTTAGGTGGGTACACAGAGTCTGAGCGAGCGCTCGCGACTCTAGCAGCGCTAGACCCTCGAACAGTCCGCAGGTACCGCCTACTTCGACGGCTCCAGCAGGGCGTGAGATGCTTTTGCTACGGTCCACTGAGTTGTCGCGCCGAACCAGAGAGCGGCTCGAGCAGAGCTTTTCGACAGCGGAGGAAGACAAGCAGCAGGCTACTAGCATCGTTCAACGTGGCAGAACGGGGGTCAGGTCAGGGGCTGGTCTTCATCGGTTAGAAATACTTACTCACCAATCTGTGGAACGCGGCTGTTCATCGTCCAAGGCCTTGAGTAGTTCAGATGACGACGTGTCCTCTGCTGAGTCCTCTGAGGCGGATATCGACGCAGTATTTAACTATAGAATTGCAGCGTTGAATAATGCGAACGCTAGTCAATCTTGTATGGGCTTGGCAATCCAATGGCTGCGATTGCGTGATGAGGGGGAGGCGAGTTACAGAATGGAGGCGCTGGATCTTGACCATGCTTCAGACATCCAGAACCAATACGAAAATGCAGCAGGTTCAGTGAGCGGGTCGCGGGAGCAGCGAGAAGCAGGTCGAATATCGGCGCGCAAAACCCTTTTGCGAAGTCAAGATTTGCAGCCTGTAGGTGAACCCTCGGTATTCCATGCGGATCGGCAATCGACCGCATTGCAAAAAATTGCGCGCGATGGTAGCGCCCATTTGATCAGCTTGTGCTTTGAAAACAATGGAAAGCGTGTAAGGCATGCCATCACTGCTTCCAGCTCCGAAGGCAGTGTGAACGTCTTTGATCCAAACTATGGCGAGTTCTCTACCACTTTACCGGAGTTGCCTTCGATGTTCCAGAATCTGATGACCAGATACGGCAGTCGACTGAATGGGCACCTGCAATTGGAGAGCATGGTTATTCAGCGTGTGGAGTGACGCAGCTCGATGTATAGGGATTTCAAAGTTCCTATACAGTGCAGTCCGCCGAAAAAGGCATCCTGGCCAAGTAACGTGGAGCTTACCGGGCTCGCAAGAAGACCCTGTCAGACGAACAGGCCGTCGCAGTCCGGCAACTGGGCTTCCGGGAACCGAAAGCCCAGTTGGCTCGTGAGTTCGGTATAAATAGGGAAACCCTCTACCAATACCTTCGCACGGATGACTGACACATGCCCCGTCGCTCGATCCTCTCGGCCAGTGAGCGCGACACCCTGCTTGCACTACCGGACAGCCAAGATGACCTGATCCGCTATTACACCTTCAACGAGTCCGACCTGTCGCTGATCCGTCAGCGACGGGGTGATGCCAATCGCCTCGGCTTTGCCGTGCAACTTTGTCTGTTGCGCTATCCCGGTTACGCGCTGGCCAGCGACAGCTTGCTGCCCGATCCGGTCATTGAGTGGGTGGCCCGACAGGTTCAGGCAGCTCCAGACAGTTGGGCAAAGTACGGTGAGCGCGATGTCACCCGCCGTGAACACGCCCAAGAGCTGCGCACCTATCTCGGCTTGTTGCCATTCGGGCTGTCGGACTTTCGTGCCTTGGTACGCGAGCTGACCGACCTGGCCCATCAGACCGACAAAGGCCTTTTACTGGCCGGGCAGGCTCTCGAGAGTCTGCGTCAGCAAAAACGAATCTTGCCCACCCTGACGGTGATCGATCGTGCCTGCTCCGAAGCCGTGGCACGAGCCAATCGTAGGATCTACCGTACCTTGATCGAGCCGCTGAATCAGTCACATCGCAACAAGCTCGACGAACTGTTAACCCTCAAGGCGGGTAGCAACAGCACCTGGCTGACTTGGCTGCGGCAGTCACCGTTGAAAGCGAATTCGCGACACATGATGGAGCACATCGAGCGGCTGAAGATTTTCCAACTGGTGGCCCTGCCTGAAGGGCTCGACCGGCAGATCCACCAGAACCGCTTGCTCAAGCTTGCCCATGAAGGTGGGCAGATGACACCGCACGATCTAGGCAAGTTCGAGAACGAAGGGCGCTACGCCACCCTGGTGGCCATGGTGCTGGAGAGCACCGCAACGGTGACAGATGAACTGGTGGAGCTGCACGACCGCATCCTGATCAAGCTGTTCAGCAGCGCCAAGAAAAAGCATCAGCAGCAGTTCCAGAAACAGGGTAAGGCGATCAACGACAAGGTGCGCTTGTACTCGAAGATAGGACAGGCCCTGCTGGACGCCAAAGCCTCGGGCGAAGATCCCTTCACCGTCATCAAGGCGGTCATGCCATGGGATGAGTTCGCTCAAAGCGTCACTGATGCCGAGCTGCTGGCCTGCCCAGAGGCCTTCGACCATCTGCACCTGGTCAGCGAGAACTTCAATACGCTGCGCCGCTACACTCCGGCCTTTCTGGAGGTTCTTCAGTTGCGGGCCGCACCAGCAGCGCAACGTGTGCTGGATGCCATCCAGCAGCTGCGCGAGATGAACGCAGACAATTGTCGGATGCGCCGACCGTGTTCATCAAGCCCCGCTGGAAACCGCTCGTAATCACGCCGGAGGGCATTGACCGGCGCTTTTACGAAATATGCGCCTTGTCCGAGCTGAAAAACGCGCTGCGCTCCGGTGACATCTGGGTCAAGGGGGCCCGGCAGTTTCGTGACTTTGAAGATTACCTGCTGCCACCCGCGAAGTTTACGGCGCTTAAGAAGGAACAGGCGCTGCCATTGGCGATCAACCCCAACAGCGACCAGTACCTGGAAGAGCGCTTGCAGCTACTGGATGAGCAGTTGGCCACCGTCGCCAAGCTAGCCAAGGACAATGAACTACCCGACGCGATGCTCACCGAGTTCGGACTGAAGATCACGCCGCTGGATGCGGCGGTACCGGACACCGCCCAAGCGCTGATCGACAAGACCAGTCAGCTACTGCCACGCATCAAAATCACCGAGCTGCTGATGGACGTGGACGAGTGGACGGGATTTACCCGTCACTTTACCCACCTGAAGGATAGGGCCCTAGCCAAGGATAAAACCCTGCTACTGTCCGCAATCCTCGGCGATGCAATCAACATCGGACTGACCAAAATGGCCGATTCGAGTCCGGGCATGACTTACGCCAATTTGTCGTGGCTGCAAGCCTGGCACATCCGCGACGAAACCTACGCGACGGCACTTGCCGAACTGGTCAACAGCCAGTTCAGTCATTCCTTCGCTGCCAACTGGGGAGACGGCACCACCTCATCGTCCGATGGCCAGCGCTTCCGCGCAAGCGGTCGAGGCGAAAGCACCGGGCACGTCAACCCGAAGTACGGCAACGAACCGGGGCGGTTGTTCTATACCCACATCTCCGATCAGTACGCACCGTTCAGCACTCGCGTGGTAAATGTCGGTGTTCGCGATTCAACCTATGTGCTCGATGGATTGCTGTATCACGAGTCAGATCTGCGGATCGAGGAGCACTACACTGATACTGCGGGCTTTACCGATCACGTCTTCGCCCTGATGCACCTGCTGGGCTTTCGTTTTGCCCCGCGCATCCGCGACCTTGGAGAAACCAAGCTGTATGTGCCACAGAGCGTGCAGGACTACCCGACACTGCGCCCAATGATCGGCGGCACGCTGAACATCAAGCACGTTCGCGCTCACTGGGACGAGATCCTGCGTCTGGCCGCTTCGATCAAACAGGGCACCATCACCGCCTCGTTGATGTTGCGCAAACTGGGCAGTTACCCACGCCAGAACGGACTAGCCGTGGCTCTGCGGGAGTTGGGCCGGATCGAGCGCACGCTGTTTATCCTGGACTGGCTGCAAAGTGTCGAGCTGCGCCGCCGTGTGCATGCAGGCCTGAACAAAGGCGAGGCGCGCAACGCCTTGGCCAGGGCGGTGTTCTTCAATCGCCTCGGTGAAATCAGGGATCGGAGCTTCGAGCAGCAGCGCTATCGGGCCAGCGGATTGAACCTGGTGACCGCCGCCATCGTGCTGTGGAACACGGTCTACCTGGAGCGGGCCACCCAAGGGCTGACTGACGCCGGAAAGCCGGTGAATACCGATCTGTATCAGTACCTGTCGCCGTTGGGCTGGGAGCAACCGGCGATTACGTTTGGCGGCAGAGCCGCAAGCTGGAAGACGGTAAATTCAGGCCGTTACGACAGCTCGGAAAACCTTAGCGTACGATTTTTTCCGAATTCTCTAGGCTCCCCTTTAATGGTCAAGCACTGGTCAAGAGGTTATCGCGATAGGGGAATACCGATAAAGTACTAGGTTCTGTACGAAAAGTCGGCGAGCGAAGGTCAGGCAAGGCAAAAACAGGCGAGGAAGCGGAGTCTACGTGTTGTAAATGAGCATTCCGAGCCTGTTTTTAACGCAGCATCACCGAGCACAGCCACTTTACGTACATAGCCTAGTTTAGAAGCTGGGGTGGGCCCACGATATCCACCATCTGGATCAGTAGGGCGCGGTGAGCCGTTTGTGGAAGTAGAGTGAGCCGAAGTTGTATCCCGTGCGGCAACAAACCGATGAGCAAGGCCCTTACTGAACGCACGGCGCGTGCATGGGTTGTCGATATTGGCGGCGAACCACTCGACCGCCGCCGGCATCAAGGCCAGGTGCTGGAACTCAGCGGCAACATCTTCGGCTTTATCGTCCAAAAAAACTAGTTTTTTGAACGATAAACATGCTTTCGCAAAGTCACTGGATCAAGTACGAACCCAATTAAGATCTACATCAACCTCAATGCCCGCGATGCGACCTTTGTTACTGTGCTGCCAAATTGACCAGCTTTTACCTGCTACCTCCCATGAAGCTGGAACCTTAGGTTCACTGACATCCCAATTAGCGATCCACAGAGGGTATTCACCAAATGCATATTTTTCTCCTGAAATATGATTCATCCAGAAGTTATTATCGCAATATATAAATGGTTTTTTCTCTTTAGGATTTTTTCATTATCCAATAAAGTTAGCAGTTTGTAAAGGTTATCAGCCATTTCGTCCGGGGTAGCTTTTTCGTTACCTTCGAGCTCCGCATCGATTGCAAAAAACTCAGTAGATGCATCGAAACCGGCAGCAGTAAGTGTACTAACTATGTTATCTCGTTGTGCTTCCGGCGAGCTACTGAGCGCACGAAAGTAATGATATGCCCCCGTTCTAATTCCGACGGCTCTAGCGTCAGTACGATACGTGGTGTATTTTTTGTCCTGTACGGTAGCGCCTTCTGTTGCCTTGATAAAGGCATACTCAACACCAGCATCAAAAACTTTTTTAAAATCAATATCACCTTGAAAGTGCGATAGATCAATACCTTTCTTAATTATGCTCATGAATCTCTCCTGTTTTTCGTGTCTGAGAATTTTAAAACCATTTATAATTGGCGGACCAGTCGGAATATATGTGTTTTTGTCTAAGCCCAGGAAGATTTTTATTTATTTAAAACCTAGTTGCTGCCCCCTTGTAAACCAATACTCCCAAAGCATTGCTGGAACGAAAACCGAATAAGTCTGCAGTTCCTTAAACGGCAGCCCAAGCTATGAGTGGCTGCTTTTCTACTGTTGGTTCAACGTTATCTACTGCGCGTCGGAATTTTCGGTGCGGCAAGTGCAGCACAGGTCTTCTTCGGATTTTTCCATTGGGAATCTCATGCAAGGTGCGTACGGGCAAAACTCGCCGCCAGCGGCTCGGCTCTAGCAACCTGCGTGGCTGTGCATGAAAAAGCTAACGTTCATCGTCATTTCCTTTAGATAGAGTGAAGACTGCCGCCAGGCGGTGGCAGGCCAACGGCAGGGGCATGTAGGATGTAGGCTTGCTCGGCGTGACTCCATTCGAGGTAGCTTTCAACCTCCAAAACGGGGGGTAGGGAGCAATGGAACTGAAAGCCAACGTAAGGCATGGTTAGAGTTTGCTAATCCCCTCAGATTTTGGGGATTAGCGAACTTTGATTTTCTGAACGAGTTTATGGCACCGCTTTTTAGGGTGATATAACCTACTGTGGCGCTCGCTGAAGCGGCATCATAAAACGTGGTTTTATCGTATTGGCCAGGCTGCATTAGGCGTTACGGACAGGCACTGGGCTTAAGTGCACTTTCTGTTACGTTGTTCCCCAAGCCCCGACAATACAATATTAGATGTCAGCCCAGCGAAGCTTCAGGTAGTCGACCACCTGCTGAGTCTGTGAGGCCCGCAGAAACATATGTCGAAATAACATGCACCCGGAAACCTCAGTCAGAGAATCATTCAGGTCAAGCTGACGGGTAATTTCAGGCACGCCCCCCTCGACAGTCCAGTCGGGCTCGGTTTCTGATGCCGTTCCCACTTTATACAGAGCCATACCAATATATAATGCTGTGCCGGTTCCGCTGACCGTATCCGCCCACCACTGTGTGATGACATCATAACGGGCAACCTCACGGGCAAACGGCCAGTAGACCTGCGGGGCGATATAATCAATGATGCCGTCAATGACCCATTTCCGTGTGTCTGCATACGCGAAATCGTAATTAGACGCACCGGCCTGCGTATCGGACCCCAGCGGGTCGTCAGATTTATTCCGCCAGACGCCTGCCGGGCTGACGCCAAACAAGACATCTGCTTTTACGGCGGCTATTTTCTTATGGCATGTATCAACCAGCGAATAAGTGTTATTCCGCCGCCAGTCGGCCTTCGTGGTAAAGTTAGTGTTGTATTTCTGGTAGGTGGCATCATCCTGCAGCAGCGAGCTTGCAGTTTCATTATAAAAATAATCATCGAATTGAATGGCATCAACATCGTATTTAGTGACAATTTCTTCAACAATACTACTAACCCACGTCTGAACTTCAGGTATGCCGGGGTTGAGAACAAAGCGGTTCGCTGCGGTTCCCGTCCATTCAGGATGCGTTTTAAACACACTGGCCGGGGAGTCAGATGATGAGTTGTTCAGCTCTTCGATTGTGGCGTCGCTGGCGTTCATTGATAGGCGGTACGGGTTCACCCATGCGTGCAGCTCAATATTGCGTGCATGCGCCTGCTCGATAGCATAAGCCAGTGGGTCAAAGCCGGGATTCTTCCCGAGCGTACCCGTCAGATACTTCGACCATGGAAGCAGGTCTGATGCGTAGAATGCATCTGCGCAGGGAACAACCTGGAATATGATGACATTCATTTTCATTGCCACAATCTCATCAAGAATGCCGGTCAATTCTTCTTTCTGTTTACTGACACGTGCAGCCTCATCAGTGATGGCCACAGATGAGACTGACGGCCAGTCAAGATTCGTAACTGTCGCGACCCAAGTCGCCTTGAGGTTTTTGTTCGCAGTTGCCATTGCGGTATCTCCTTTGTAAAGGGTTCTGAGTGAACGAAGAACGCCTGCTCTCACAGGCGTTTTTCAGGCATCGTATGGGAGCGGCGTGTCAGCTCAGTTGCACGTCTTTCATCGCAGGAATATAACCGTAGTCATATTCTTCCTGCACGAACGAGCGATCCCCTTTCAAGAGGATTCTCACCGTCGGCGCTTCGGTCCCGCCGATACGATAGTCCTCGCCTTCGGTGGGCACGCTGTCGATGAAAGAAGTTACCAGACCGTTTGGCATGACGCAGTGCGAATACGTCTGGAAAGGCTGCTCGGGCGGATTGCCGAGCACCAGGCCGGAAGCGTTCATGGGCCGGTACGGACCGAACAAATGTTCGCCGACAAAACCGTACACCCCGTCTGGCCCTTCAAGACCTTCGGCATACGTAAACTTGTGACTGATGGTGAACAAGTAATACTTGCCGTCTTGAAACACGTAATGCGGACGTTCGGTCTGATCGTTAACGCCAACCGCAGTTACCAACGGTGGGAGTATTTCCCACTCTTCACCACTGAGATCCTTTGCGACCGCCAGACCGATACAACCCACCTGGAATCTGGCACCCCCCACGTCTTCGTGACCCGGTGGCACAGGGCCAAGTTCGGCAGCCCCTACTGTGTGCGAGCCGCGTTCACCGGCGACATTGCCTTCAAACACCATGTACAACTTGCCGTCATTGGGATCAATGAACGGACTGGGATCGCGAAAGTTCCAGCTCGAGTTCTGCGCTTCGGTTTGATAATACGTGCCGTCGGCCTCGAACAGTTTTTTGACCTGGGTAAAGTCTTTCAACTCAACGCCTTGATCGGACGTCACAATACGGCCACGTACCTTGGCGATCGCTGCGCCGGGCGTGACGCAGGTGTAATAGAGATCAATATCGCCTTTGTCATTCAACAGTATGGGTGTGCCCGCCCACTCTCGAGTGGTGGGCGATACCCCCTCGGCCATTACACGGCCACCAAAAATCCAGTCCTTGCCGGTACGCGAGTACCAATAGCACATGCGTGCGCGGCCATGTCGATCTTCCCAGTCACGCTTGATGTCATAGCGACCGTCGGGCCCCAGGTACTGAGGGTCGTCAGGATGGCGGTCCGCCGTCAGGGTGATGATCACTGACCAGCCGTTGACCGAAACCACCGTGCCGTCGAGCTCTCGCAGCGGCATGGTGTCCCAGATAAATACCGTATCACTCATGACCGGAAAGTCCGCACTGACCAATGGCTGCGTCGTGGTCGGGTCATTTTCATTGACCTTCAGCGCATCGGCGCGGGACCAGACAGTAGGTGGGTATTTGATGTTATCTACGAGAGGACTATTTTGGAGCTGGCTTACAGCAGAGTTGCTATTGTACATAATTGATACCTTTAAATAGTTGTGGGAGGCAGCAGCGACGCTGCTGTACCTCTCTCGCTCAAAGGCGATAACTCAAGGCTCACGGCCTTCACATGATTCAATGTCCCGCAGCGGGGGCACTTAATCTGGAGTTCGGTGTAGTCACCCATGCGAAGCAGCAGCTTCTTGCACTGCCCGCATCTATAGTCTTTCAACACTTGCACTGGTCTCCTTTTGCTTCGCCCAAAGAAAAACCCCGCCTGGGCGGGGTTTGGGTAATCGCAATTTACCGGTCGGTGCTGTTGAAAAGCCCGTATCCGGCGGCTGCCCTGAGGCGCAAATCGCATATCGTGGTGCCTTTTTACCTCCCTCCGGAAAGGCTGGAAAGGGGCAGTTTCGGGGTGGGTCGAGTTTGGCCGGAGTTCAACACCAGTTCGACCACAGTTGCGCCATTGGCCCGGATAAACGGTACGTGTAGCGGCTTGCAATCGAAAACCGCTGGCTCACATTAATTGCGACTATCAGTAGCCGCTGGCTCGGATTATGTGCCACTCAGCTCATGGTATTTGCGACCAGTGTCGGTTTCTGAAATAAACGCGACATCTGATTGGCGAAGGCCTCAATCGGCTGTTTTAAATTTTCGAAATAGCTGCGACGGCTGAGGGCAATTAATGCGACTGTTTAGGGAAGACAGACGTTGAGCGAGTCCGGCTAACCAAACGTGCGCTCGTCATCCGGCGCCTCAATCCACACGAGTGTTTCGGCGAACGTTATCGGCGGGCTGTAGAAGTAGCCTTGGACCATCGTGCAGCCCAGACTCGTCAGCGCGTTCAGCTCGTCCTGCGTCTCGACACCCTCGATCACGCATCCTAATGACATGTCCAGGCTTAGGGCCACCAGCGACTTGACGATCTTGTAGCTGGCCGGATTGTCATGCACGCACCTCACAAAACTGCGATCAATCTTCAGTTTGGTCAGCGGCAAGGCGTGCAACTGGCTGAGACTAGTGTAACCGGTGCCAAAGTCGTCAAGGGAAATCCCGCAACCCAACTGACGGAACCGGAGGATAGCCTGTTGAACCTGGTCAATGTCCTGCATGACAGCCGTTTCGGTGATTTCCAGATCAAGTCGTGAGGCGTCAAAACCACTGTTTTCGATTATATCGACAATTCTCTTGACGCTTTCCCAGGTCGCGCAGTCATGGGCCGACAAATTGAACGACAGCCTGATCGGCGACGGCCAGGACAATGCTCGCTGTAGCGCCTGCGTTAACAAAGGGGCGGTCAGCTCGTTGATCATGCCGATCCGCTCGGCAATCGGAATGAAATGCGCAGGCGATACCGCGCCGAGTACTGGACTGTCCCAGCGTGCCAGCGCCTCGAAAGCCACTGTTTCGCGTGTACAGCTTTCAATGATCGGCTGAAACAAAACGTGAAACTCCGTCTTCAGATTCGCCCGCCGCAATGCCTGCTCGGTTACGCCATCGGCACTAAGTTGTTCACGGTGACTGGCCGAAAATATGCAAGTGGACCCGGGGTTGTGATTCTTGCCTTGGTAAAGGGCGTAGTCGGCATATTCAAACAATTGGGTAGCATTGTCGGCGGTAGCTGGATACGTTGCGAAACCCAGAGTCGCGCCGATCTGGATCGGTATTTCCGAGAGTTCGAAACTTTCATGCATCAACGTGCAAAGGTGCTTGCCGAACATCAGTAACGCCTCGTTACTGATGTCGCCCTTGATGACCAGCGCGAATTCGTCACCGCCCAGCCTAGACACGTGCACGGTATCGCTCGCAGCAGTGGTCAGCCGTTCAGCGACCAGCATCAGCAGCCGGTCACCGACACTATGGCCATACAGGTCGTTGACAGGCTTGAACCCGTCCAGATCCAGCACACCCACCGCTAGCCCGCTCCGCTGTAGCAGTGCCTCGTTCATCGCCGTATCCAGTGTCTGGAAAAAATGCCGACGATTAGGTAGGCCGGTCAGGCTGTCCCGATTGGCCAACAACAGGTTCGCGTTGCTCAGTTGTTCAGTCTTGAACTGGGCGTTCACTAGGCTGGTGAAGTCGCGGTACTGATGGCGAAGAATGATCAGCATGCCGATTGATACCAGCACGATACTTGCCGCCGTGGCGATAAA
>NZ_LKBW01000042.1 GCF_002699855.1 Pseudomonas amygdali
TCTAGCTACATGTTATGCCCGAACACAAAATTTCTGACAGTCTCCGCTCGGTTCTCTCAAGCATTCTCGCCGCCCTGCCGAACCATCGAATAGCGGTCAATATCTTCTCGCAATGTCCACCCCTGCCCCGACCAATATCGGCCAGCCGCCTCGTTAACCTTCAGCACATCCAGATGACACTTATAAATTCCCAGCGCTTCCAGACACTGAAGGCAGCGCTCGACCAACTCGTGAGCTATCCCCTGTCGACGATACTCCGGCCGCACAATCAAATGTTGTAGATAACCGCGGCGGCCGTCATGCCCACACATGACACAGCCGCACACAGCCCCCTCCGCCTCGGCGACGAAGCTCATACCGGGGTTTCTGTCGAGGTAGCGTGCCGTCGATTCACGCGAATCGGCATCTCGCAGAGAGATGCCCGGTGTATTGCGCATCAGTTCGATGACCGATTCGTAATCCTTGATTGTCATGCGGCGAATCGTGATCACTGGCTATGCCCGGCCTGTTATTCCAATGGCGGAGCAGATTAACAGGGCATTTCGCTGATCAGATGACAGCGCTGCCAGAGTTTGCCTATCAACCCATAACGTTCTTTCTATTAGAAATATCCACAAAGAAGGCTAATCTGCAAGAGCATCGGCGAAGGCCGTGCGGTTTTACCCTGATAAGGAGATAAGAATGAGCTCAAGTTTTCTGTGCACGTTGTGGGCTCGTATCGCAGCAATCCAATGATCGCTACTGGCCTGATCGTTGATCGAGCGGCCGGTACGAACCCAGTGCTATGGAGTTCCGTCATCACTGTCTGAAGCCCCGCGAGTGGGCTGGATGGCCGGATGCAAATGACAAAAAGGTGTATCAAGCATGTCAACTGAATCGAAATGCCCCTTCAACCACGCTGCTGGCGGCGGCACCACCAACCGTGACTGGTGGCCCAAGCAGCTGAATCTGAAGATTCTGCATCAGCATTCCTCACTCTCCGACCCGATGGGCGAGAGCTTTGATTATGCCAAGGAGTTCAAGAGCCTTGACTTCGAAGCGGTCAAACAAGACCTGCGCGACGTCATGACCCGGTCGCAGGACTGGTGGCCGGCCGACTTTGGCCATTATGGTCCGCTGTTCGTTCGCATGGCCTGGCACAGCGCCGGTACTTACCGTACAGGCGATGGCCGTGGCGGTGCAGGTGCTGGTCAGCAACGTTTTGCGCCGCTCAACAGCTGGCCTGACAACGTCAGCCTGGACAAGGCACGTCGCCTGATCTGGCCAGTCAAGCAGAAGTATGGCCGCAAGATCTCCTGGGCCGACCTGATTGTGCTTACCGGCAACGTCGCGCTGGAGTCGATGGGCTTCAAGACGTTCGGTTTTTCCGGTGGTCGCCCGGATGTCTGGGAACCGGAAGAAGATGTGTACTGGGGCTCCGAGACCACCTGGCTGGGTGGCGAAGAACGCTACGGCGCACAGAAGAAAATGCAGCAGCCGGGCGACGGCACGCTGGTCGCCGAGCCGGAGAACCATGCCAACGAAGAAAGCCGCACCGCGAGCGGTGAGCGCAATCTGGAAAACCCGCTTGCCGCTGTGCAGATGGGCTTGATCTACGTGAACCCGGAAGGGCCTGAAGGCGTGCCGGACCCGGTCGCTTCGGCGAAGGATATCCGTGAAACCTTCGGTCGCATGGCGATGAACGATGAAGAAACCGTAGCGCTGATCGCCGGTGGTCACGCCTTCGGCAAGACCCATGGCGCAGGCCCTGCCGACAACGTCGGTCCGGAGCCGGAAGCAGCCGGTCTTGAAGAGCAGGGGCTTGGCTGGAGAAACAAATTCGGCAGCGGCAAGGGTGGCGACACCATCACCAGCGGCCTGGAAGTGACCTGGACTTCGACTCCGACCAAATGGAGCAACGAGTACCTGGAAAACCTCTTTGGCTTCGAGTGGGAGCTGACCAAGAGCCCGGCAGGCGCGCATCAGTGGACGCCGAAGAACGGCGCAGGCGCGGGCAAGATTCCGGATGCCCACGATCCATCCAAACGTCATGCGCCAAGCATGCTGACCTCTGACCTGGCGCTGCGCTTCGATCCAGCTTACGAGCAGATCTCCCGTCGCTTCCTGAACAACCCTGAGCAACTGGCCGACGCGTTCGCCCGCGCCTGGTTCAAGCTGACTCACCGTGACATGGGCCCGCTCGCGCGCTACCTCGGCCCGGAAACACCGGCCGAAGAGCTGCTGTGGCAAGACCCTATTCCGAATGTTGATCATGCGTTGGTGGATGATCAGGATGTTGCCGCGCTCAAAGGCAAGATTCTGGCTTCGGGGCTTTCTGTCTCGCAGCTGGTTTCAACCGCATGGGCAGCCGCTTCTACTTTCCGTGGCTCTGACAAGCGCGGCGGTGCCAATGGCGGCCGTCTGCGTCTTGCTCCGCAAAAGGACTGGGCGGTTAACCAGCCTGCACAACTGGCGGGCGTACTGAAGACGCTTGAGGGGATTCAGAGCGAGTTCAACGCCGCTCAGTCGAGTGGCAAGCAGGTTTCCATTGCGGACCTGATCGTCCTGGCCGGTAGTGCAGGTGTCGAGCAGGCTGCGAAGAACGCTGGTCATCACGTCACGGTGCCGTTCACACCAGGCCGTGCCGATGCATCGCAGGAGCAGACGGATGTCGAGTCGTTCAGCTTCCTTGAGCCGATCGCCGATGGCTTCCGCAACTATCAGAAGGCGCACTACAAGGTCTCGGCAGAATCGCTGCTGGTCGACAAGGCGCAACTGCTGACCCTGACGGCACCGGAAATGGCTGTGCTGTTGGGCGGCCTGCGGGTCTTGAATATTAACGTTGGACAGAGCAAGCACGGCGTCTTCACCGACAAGCCTGAAACCCTGAGCAACGACTTCTTCAAGAACCTGCTGGACATGGCCGTTGAGTGGAGAGCGACTTCAGGTGCCAACGACACCTTTGAAGCACGTGACCGCAAAACCGGCGCAGTCAAATGGACCGGCACCCGTGTCGATCTGGTATTTGGCTCACATGCCCAACTGCGTGCGATTTCCGAGGTGTACGGCAGTTCGGACGCTAACGAGAAGTTCGTCAAAGACTTCGTGGCCGCATGGACCAAGGTGATGAACCTGGACCGCTTCGACCTGGCTTGATGTGTTTGATGTGCTGAGTTGAAAAAACGCCTCCCTTGCGGAGGCGTTTTTTTACGGCCATCAAAAAGCGAAGGCTGGTTTTATCAGCGACTCATCATGCTTGCCGCCTGCTCCGTCGCTTCAGTCGTTCGAGTCGCCAGCTTGCGCACTTCGTCAGCTACCACCGCAAAGCCCCGCCCAGCTTCCCCGGCAAGTGCAGCTTCAATCGCGGCATTGAGCGCCAGAAGGTTGGTTTGGCTGGCAATGCTCTGGATAGTGCCGACTATCTGGGTCAGTTGAGTGATGTTCTCTTCCAGGTTTTTCTGATGCTGTGCTTCGGTGTCGCGAAGAGCATCCTGCTCATGCTTCAAATGCACATCCACCAACGCACCGACCACCCTCAGCGGAATACCTTCGGGATTGCGACGAGTCTGGCCGCGTGCACGGAACCAGCGGTACTCGCCGGTTTTCATCTTCAGGCGGTACTCGATATCGAACGGCGTCTTGCCAGTCCGGTCATTCAAGTGCGCACCGAATGCCGTCAGACTGCGCTCCTTGTCGTCAGGGTGCAGCCGTGATGCCCAGCTATCCAGTACGTCAGGAAACTCTTCGACTGTTTCAAAACCCAAAAGCCGCCTGAACTGTGGAGACCACCAGAACGGGTTTCTCGCATTGACCGGGTCGCCAGCAATGACCTCCATGTCCCAGAGCCCGTCGGAGAGCATCTCCCGGGCCAGTTCGAATCGGGTAATGATCACATCGTGTTCCAGATCACGTTCAAGCTCATCGTAAATATCACGAAGCGAGCCGGCGACACGCAGCGGCGTTCCGCGTGCGTCTCTTAACGTTTCGCCTTGGGCATAGAACCAGCGATAAGTGCCGTTCTTCATCGCCAGACGATTCTTGACCCGGTACGGCGTGTTACCCGAGCGATCATTCAGATGCTTGGCAAATGCGTCGAGCGTGGCTTGTTTATCCTGCGGATGAAGCCGGTCTGCCCAGCTCGCCAGTACGTTAGGGAAATCTCGCTCGTCGTTAAAACCGAGAAGCGTGCGAAGTTGCTGCGACCACCAGAATCGATTGTTCGGGTTGACCGGATCGCCTGCTACGACCTCCATATCCCAGAGGCCCTCGCTCGACGCACGGTTGACCAGATCAAAGCGGGTCTCATAAGCGGCGGCCGAAGCAGAGGCTTCACCCAGAAGGTGGCGGGCGGTTTCCAGTTCCTGCTCAAGATCGGCGATACGTTGCTCGTCGAGACGACGCTGGGCACTCAGCGAACTCCAGCACTCAAGTACGCTGTTCTCTTCAGCACAGCCTCTTACCAGCGGCTCGCCAGCCCCCTTGAGAGAGGCAATAAGTTGTTGAAGGGCTTTTCTGTCACGACGTGGTCGGAATAAGTGAAACATGCACAGGGCTCTCAAAATAAAGTCAGATTTGCCGAGTCCCTGGCATGTCACTTCTTTATCGACATGCCGTGCGGTTTCTGAATCGTCAGATTGCAATCAGGTAATGGTCACTTGTTCCAGAATCAACTTCACGGCTTGCTGATCGGTTTGCGCCCCGGCCATCAACTCCGCTACCCAGCCGCAACCGGACTTCTCCAGATGAACTCGCCAATCACAGGGCCAGTTCTCAAGCCCGGCCAGGTTCAGAAATATACAGCCACCCCGCTCAGCATGCCCGCCGGTAATTGACTGTTCAAAACAGAACGGTTTATCGGCTCCGGATGTGTCGACACTGAATAGGTACACATCGTGTTTCGGGTCCTCAAGCGAAGGCGCGCAATTGCGCTGACTGATCAGCTTCAACATTTTTCAATCTACTCCTGGCTATATGATTGACTGTGACGTCCATTACTTCGGGAATGCAGTTCGCGACGGTTTACGTCGCGAAGAGGACGCAGAGCGTCCAGACCGGCATGCCGACGCGGAGCGTCGCACGATAGTTGAGATTATCGTCCCCTACGCTCACCCCCTCGCTCCAAACCTGCGCAACACCACAACCCCAAGCAGCGCCGATAACACCGACCCGATCAGTACGCCCACCTTGACCTCATCCACCAGCTCCGGTGCGCCCGGGAAGGCCAGTGCGCCGATGAACAGGCTCATGGTGAAACCAATACCGCACAGCGCCGCAACGCCATAAAGCTGGCCCCAGTTGCTGCCGTCCGGCAAGCGGGCCAGGCCCGCGCGGATGGCCAGTGCAGCGAGGGCGAAGATGCCGACCTGTTTGCCGATCAGCAGCCCCAGCGCGACGCCCAACGGCACCGGGTCCAGCAGTTTGTCGACAGTGATGCCTGACAGTGAAACGCCGGCATTGGCGAATCCAAAAACCGGTACGACGGCAAAGGCCACCCACGGGTGCAGTTTTTCTTCCAGATGCAGCAGCGGCGAGCTGGCTTCTTCATCGGGTTTGCCGAGCGGAATGCACAGTGCCAGCGCTACGCCCGCCAAGGTGGCGTGAATACCGGACTGGAGCATGAAGAACCACAACAGCGCGCCGACAATCAGGTAAGGCAGCAGCTTTTTAACGCCCAAGCGGTTCAGCGCAACGAGCACGGCGATGGAGCCAAGTGCGGCCAGCAGCATGGGAATGGACAGATCGCTGGTGTAGAACAGCGCGATGATCAGCACAGCGCCGAGGTCATCGAGAATTGCCAGTGCCGACAGGAATATCTTCAGCGACAACGGCACACGCTTGCCCAGCAATGACAGCACACCCAGGGCGAATGCGATGTCGGTCGCTGCCGGAATGGCCCAGCCGCCAATGGTGTCTGACTGGCCCCAATTGAATGCCACGTAGATCAACGCCGGAACCACCATGCCGCCCAGCGCCGCGAAGCCCGGCAAGGCGCGCTGGCTCCAGGACGCCAGCTGGCCGGCCAGCATTTCGCGCTTGATCTCCAGGCCCACCAGCATGAAGAAGATTGCCATCAGGCCATCGTTGATCCAGTGCGCTACCGACATCCCGGCGAGCACGGTATGCAGCGCTGCAAAGTAGCTGTCGGCCAGCGGCGAGTTGGCGACGATCAGGGCTGCAAGCGCAGCCGCCATCAGGATCAGACCGCCAGCGGCCTCAGCGGCGAAAAAGCGCTTGATGAACGCCAGCGCGCTCGGGGATTCGGTACGGGGGGTGGGGTTGTGCATGCAGGGCTCCGCAGGGTACAGCGCAAAAAGGCCGCAACCTTACCACTCGCAGAGCCTGCCACAGCGCAGGTAAACCTGAGGATACAAATTAACGCGCATGCCCATCATGGCTTGAGGAATCAGGGCTCCTGTCTGCCAGACAACAGCCCTGCCCGCTTCACTTCTTGACGGTTTCTTCAAGCGTGAACCGGCCCAACGGGTTCTGGCCGAAGTGCTCGATGTTCTTGCGTGAAACACTGATGTAAGGGCTGTAGTACAGGTCGATCCAGTTGACGTCGGCTTTGGCCATTTTCTGCAGGTCGATGTACATCTGCTCACGCTTTTTGGGGTCCATTTCAACCCGCGCAGCAGCAACCAGCTCCTTGACCTTCTCGATCTTGTAACGGGTCATGTAGTTGTTGTTGGTGTCATGGCCAAGCACGAAGGTGGTTTTCTGATCCGGGTCGAGGATGTCGTTGGTCCAATACATCACGGAGATGTCGTAGTCACCGGCAATCAGCATGTCCCAGCTCTGGCTCGGGTCGACTTTCTGTAGCGTGGTGGTTACGCCAACCTTGGCCAGTTGCTGTTGCAGCATGACCGCAATTTGCTCGTCGACTTCGTTGCCAGCATTGACTACATAGTTGAGCTTCAGGTCTGACGCACCGGCATCCGCCAGCATCTGTTTGGCCTTGACCGGGTCATACGGGCGTTGCAGGTTATCGGCGTAGTGATACAGCGCGCCCTTGGGAATGTAGGAATTGGCCACGGTGCCCAGCCCGAAGGTAGCGGCCTCGACCAGCGATTTCTTGTCGATAGCCATGTCCAGTGCCTGGCGTACCTCAGGCTTGGCCAATGCGCCGTGCTCATGGTTGAGCAACAAATGATCTTCACGGGTGGACGGGTCAAGGTGGACCACCAGATCAGGGTTCTTTTTCAGGTTTTCGACACGGGAGAACGGCACATAGATCGCTGCATCCAGTTCGCCCTTCTGGACCATCAGCATACGGGTGTTGTCATCCGGCACCGAGATCCACTCGACACCATCCAGGCTGACGCTCGGCGCTTCCCAGAAGTCGGGGTTCTTCGCCAGGATCACCCGATCACCGCGCCGCCATTCTTTCACTGTGAAGGCTCCCGAACCGACAGGCTTTTCGGCGTAAGCCTCTTCGCCCAGGGTCTTCATGGCCTTCTCGGAGAGAATCGACACGTTGGGCAGCGCCAGTTGCGAGAGGAACGAGGCCGATGGATTCTTCAGGGTGATGACCAGCGTACGCGGATCTGTTGCGACGGCTTTGTCGATAATCTTGTAGGAATCGCTCCACAGCGAGCCCTTGTCGTCGCGAATTCGCAGCAGGCTGAATACAGCGTCGCTGGCGGTCAGCTCCGAGCCATCAGAGAATTTGGCCGGGCGTATCTTGAGTGTATAGGTCAGCCCGTCGTGCGAAATCGACCAGCTTTCGGCCAGTCCTGGCACCAGCTTTGTACCCTTGTCGTCAACCCGGATCAGCACATCGTAGACGTTGGAAAATACCCAGTTGTCGATGTTTTGCGCGCTTTTGATCGGGTCGAAGGTAGTGCCGTCCTCACGACGGCCGATGGTCAGCACGCCCGCGGCTTCCGCCACTCCCGCTGCCAGGGAACAGGCCGCCAGCATGGCGACGGTCAGCATTTTCATTGGTCGAGCTTTCATACAAATGAACTCCTTGCCGGTGTCGGGACAGATGTTTGTTGTAGGTCTGGATCAAAAAACGGGTGCATCAAGTACACAGTCGTAGCGCTGCTCGCCGACATGCCGGGTGGGTGGCGCGACGCTGGAGCAGGTCGGTCTGGCAAACCGGCAACGCGGATGAAAGGCGCAGCCCGCGGGTAAATTCAGGGGGCTGGGGGGCTCGCCCTGCAAGGGTTCACCGGGCAGCGGACGATCCGGATCAATCTCCGGAATAGCCTGGATCAGCGCCGCGGTATACGGATGACGCGGTTTGAGAAAGACCTCTCGGGCCCTCTTCAACGATTTTGCCCAGGTACATCACCGCCACCCGGTCACACAGGCGGCGCACGATGGCGAGATCGTGAGCAATGAACAGAATTGCCAGGTTCATGCGCTGGCGTAGTTCCAGCAGCAGGTTAATGATCTGCCCCTGAATCGACACGTCCAGCGCCGCCACACACTCGTCGGCGATGATAAGCCGCGGCTCGATGGCCAGTGCGCGGGCAATGCCGACACGCTGACATTGCCCGCCGCTCAAGGCACCCGGTTTGCGTTCGGCAAATTCGGGGCGCAGACCGACCATGTCGAGCAACTCGATGACCCGCGCCGGAATCTCGGATGCGCTGACCTTGCGTTGCACTTTCAGCACCTCGGCCAATGTGGCACCGACGGTCATGCGCGGGTTGAGCGAGGAAGACGGGTCCTGAAAGATCATTGCTGTTTCACTGCGCAAACGCTGCAGACTGATACCGCTACCCTGGGCCATGTCGACGTCATCGAAGACGATCTGCCCGGAAGTAATGTCGTTCAGACGCAGAATGGCGCGCCCCAGCGTGCTCTTGCCGCTGCCAGACTCACCCACCAGCCCCAGCGTTTCACCCTCACAAATGCTCAGCGACACACCGTTGACGGCATGCACCCAACGCTTATTGAGACCCATGAAGCCTGATCCGGGGGCCGGGAAGCGCACCACCAGATCGTTGACGTTCAACAGCCTGTAGCCGCTCATGATACGGCCCCTCGGGAATCTGCCAGCGGATAGTGACAGGCCGCTTCATGGGCAACCCCCATCGACCGCATCAGGGGGAGCGTCTCGACGCAGCCTGCGCCCGCATGACCGCAGCGCGCATGAAAACGGCAGCCAGCGGGCAGCGCATCGAGCAATGGCGGCTGTCCGGGAATGGTGCGCAGCAGGCCACTGCCCGCGCTGCTGGCAGGCTGGCAGTCGATCAGGCCGCGGGTGTAAGGATGACGGGCGCGGGCCAGCACGTCGCGCTTGCTGCCGTGTTCACACAAGCGACCGGCGTACATCACCGCGATGGAGTCGCAGGTTTGCGCTACAACGCCCAGGTCGTGGGTAATCATGATCAACGACAGCCCGTGACGGTCACGCAGGTCCAGTAACAGCCGCAGGATTTGCGCCTGTACCGTCACGTCCAGCGCGGTGGTCGGTTCGTCAGCGATCAGCACCTGCGGCCCGCAGCCCAGCGCCACGGCAATCATGGCGCGCTGGCGCATGCCGCCGGAAAACTCATGGGGAAAGTTATCCACACGCGAAGCCGGGTCGGGAATGCCGACCTGACGCAGCAGATCAATCGCCTGCGCCCGAGCCTCACGTTTCGAAGCCCCTTGGTGCAGACGAAAGCCTTCGGCAATCTGCTCGCCGATACGCATCAGCGGGTCCAGATGACTGCTGGGGTTCTGGAAGATCATGCCGATCCGCCGCCCGCGCATGGCACGCATGCCGGCTGCATCGAGTTTCAGCAGGTCGACATCATTGAGCAGCACCGAACCACCGCGCACGTGCAGGTCCGGCGATGGCATCAGTTGCATCAATGCCCGGCAAGCCATGGTCTTGCCAGAGCCACTTTCGCCGACCAGCCCGAGAATCTCGCCCTGCTGCAGATCGAACGACAACCGGTCGACCAGCGTTACCTCGCGCCCCCGACTGTTCGCAATCACGCTCATCTCGCTGACTTTCAGCACCGGCGTACTCATTGCCGCTCTCCGAGGGTTTCGGCAACGCCGTCCGCCAGCAGGCTGAAACCCATGGCCAGCGTCACGATGGCCAGCCCCGGAAAGGTGCAGATCCACCACGCAGACGTCAGAAACGCCTGCCCCTCGGCGACCATCGTGCCCCACTCGGCCAACGGCGGTTGCACGCCCAGGCCCAGGTAGCTGACCGAAGCGCCACTGAGCAACACCAGCACCGCATCGGACATGGAAAACACAATCGAGCCGAACATCGCATTGGGCAGCAGATGGCGAAACAGAATACGCAGGTGACCAAACCCCAGGCTCTTGGCCGCCAGGGCGAAATCGCTTTCCTTGAGGACCAGAATCTGTGAACGGATCAGCCGCGCGTAAGACACCCAGCCCACCAGGGCCATGGCGATGTAGAAACTGCTCAGGCCAGGGCCGAGAATCGCAATGATCGCCAGCATCAGCACCAGAAACGGAAAGGCCAGAACGATATCGATCACGCGCATGCACAGGTTGTCGAAGCGACCGCCTATATAGCCCGACAATGCGCCTACAAACGTGCCGATGATGAACGGGAAAACCACCCCGAGCACACAGATCTGCAGGTCGATGCGTGCCGCCCAGATGACTCTGGACAGAATGTCGCGACCAAAATTGTCGGTGCCGAACGGATGCGCGAGGTGCGGTGCAAGCATGCGCAGTTCGGTGTTCTGGTAAATCGGGTCATAAGGTGCCAGCCACGGCGCGAAGAGTGCCATCAGCAGCCATAGCCCAAGCAACGAGCCGCCCAGCAGCATCGCCAGCCGGCCATTGCGCAAGCGCAGCCGCGAACGCCAGTGTGGGCGCAGAGGGGCGTGGGCGATGGTCATTTGATGTTCACCCGCGGGTCTATCGCGACAGTGGCCACATCAGCGAGAAAGTTGACGATTACCGTGGCACAGGCGAGCACCATGGCTACCCCCTGCACCACCATGTAATCGCGACTGAAGATGCCGCGCACCAGCAGCTGGCCGATGCCGGGGATGGCAAACAGGCTTTCGATAACGACAGTGCCGCTGATCAGCCAGCCGATGTTCACTGCCAGCAGGTTGATTGACGGCACCAGCGAGTTGGGCAATACGTGACGGCGAAACACTGCGCCCTCACTGACGCCACGTGCCCGCGCCGCAGTGACATGATCAGCCTGCAGCTCCATGAGCATGCTGGCGCGCAGGTTGCGAATCAGCACTGCGGACAGAGCCAGGGCAATGGTCAGGCATGGCAGCACCATGTGGTGGGCCTTGTCCAGCCAGTCACTGCCGTAACCTGACACCGGAAACCAGCCAAGCTGCACACTGAACAGCAGAATCAGCATGATGCCCAGCCAGAATGCCGGCATGCCCAACCCCGTGGTGGTGAAGACACGAATCAGGTTATCGCCCCAACTGCCCTTGTTGCGTGCAGCGACCGTGGCCAAAGGCACGGCGATCAGCAGAGCCAGCAGGACGCTGCCACACACCAGAAATACGGTAGGCTCCAGCCGGGTAACGATCAGTTTGAGCACATCGATCTTGTACAGCAGCGATTTACCCATATCGCCCTGCAAGAGGTTTTTCATGAAGTACACATACTGCGTCCACAAGGGTTCATCCAGCCCGTACTGGGCGCGGATGTTGGCCAGTGCCTGCGGTGTGGAACGTGCGCCCAGCAGAATGCGCGCCGGGTCACCGGGGATCGAGCGCACCAGAATGAAGGTCACCAGACTGATGCCGAACAGCACCGGCAGCAACTGCAACGGACGCTGGAGAATAAAACGATAACGACCCAGATTCATCAGACGCCCCGATGCTGTGACAGAGAATTCAGCAGGACCGGAAAGTACGCCGCCACCCCTTTCACGCAAAAGGGCAGAGCGAAGTTGTAGTCGAACATTGACCATCCGTCGACTTTGATTGTTTTGCGCTCATCCGCCTTGCTCGCATACCCCATCGCACCTCACCTTTGCGGACGTCGCTCATGGCCTCAACCCTATCGCGCAGCGCCATGGCAAACAGCTAGCAATTCTTATAGGTTTTACACGACTGACAGCCGGTTGGACGCAGGCGTGGCACTGTCCTTGCTAATTGCTATATTAAGCCCCCTACACCGGCTCTATGACAAAGGAGGTCAAGCCATGCATATCAGGTTGTCGGATTTCAATTCGCGTCTGCAATCGGCATCTACAGTGGATCAGCAAATGGATTGCGCACTGTTACTGGCCTCGGATCTAGGATTCGATGCAGTGATTTACGATTACAGCCCGGTGCCTGTGTCCCATGATGGAGCACTGATCACACCTTCGTTGCTTTCATTGCGCAACACCCCGGCAGATTGGCACGCACTCTGGTGCAGCCAGGGGTACTACCAGATCGACCCGGTGCAACACCTGGCCGTGGCCAGCGTTTCGCCTTTTGTATGGTCATACCAGCCCAAGGCTGAAACGGTGCTGCAAACCTTTATCACCGACATGCACAAGCCGGTGGTGCGCTATCTGCATGACTCACACATGACGTGTGGCGTGACAGTGCCTATCCACATGCCCAAGGGCGGTTTTGCCACCCTGACAGGCCTGTGTTCCGACAGCAGCGACGCTGCACTGGAAGATGCCCGGCAGAGCCTGGCCGAGTTCGGTCTGCTGGCTCAGGCCTTTCAGGAAGTCGCCTACCCGCTGTTTGACCAGAAGATGCGCTCCTGTAATGCGATCAAGCTCACCCGCCGTGAGCGTGAATGCCTGAGCTGGTCTGCCGAAGGGCTGACGGCCAGGGAAATCGCCGATCAGCTCAACCGTTCGGTCGCCACGGTGACGCTGCATCTGAATTCGGCCATGCAGAAACTGGGTGCCAAAAACCGTGTGCAGGCAGTCGTGCGTGCCGTTCACTACCGTTTACTCGACCAATGACCGGTTCATCAGCCAAAACCTATCATTTTCTATAGTTTTAAGATGCCACGCGCAGCGCTATGGTGCCCCGAACTATCCAGCAGGGACAGGCGACATGGCAGACATGACGATCAAGGAAGGTTTTGCGCCGTTCGGCGACTATCAGACGTGGTATCGCGTCACCGGCAACTTGCAAGGCCCGCGTACACCGTTGGTCATTCTGCACGGCGGCCCCGGCTGTACCCATGATTACGTGGACTCGTTCAAGGACCTCGCCAGTACCAGTCAGGCGGTGATCCATTACGACCAGTTGGGTAACGGAAAGTCGACTCGCCTGCCCTATGAGAGTCGCGAATTCTGGACAGTCGATCTGTTCCTGAGAGAGCTGAACAACCTGCTTGCCCACTTGGGCATCGAAGGCAATTACGCGTTATTGGGCCAGTCGTGGGGCGGCATGCTGGCTTCGGAGCATTCGGTGCTCCAGCCCAAAGGGCTGAAAGCGCTGATTGTCGCCAACTCCCCGGCAGATATGCAGACCTGGGTAAGCGAGGCCAACCGACTGCGCGAGGACTTGCCTGAAGCTGTGCAAGCTGCGTTGCTCAAGCACGAACAGGCAGGAACGTTGACTGACCCTGAGTACCTTGAATCATCGCGGGCATTTTATGACCGTCATGTATGCCGCATCACACCCTGGCCGGACGAGGTGAAACGCACCTTTGACCAGATCGACGCGGACCCGACCGTGTATCACGCCATGAATGGCCCTACCGAGTTTCACGTTATCGGCACCCTGAAAAACTGGACCATTGTCGACAGGCTGGAACACATCAAGGTCCCGACATTGGTGATTTCGGGGTTTTACGACGAAGCCACCCCACTCGTGGTGAAACCCTACGTGGAGAACATCCCTGACGTTCGCTGGTCGGTGTTCAGAGAGTCCAGCCACATGCCCCATGTGGAAGAAAGAATGGCGTGCATGGGCTGCGTAGCAGGTTTTCTGGATAAGTTATCTGTGGCCGCTACCGTGTCAGCGGCTTAGTCCTGCAGTCCGAGACTGTCAGAAATTTTGTGTTCGGGCATAACATGTAGCTAGAGGTGCATGTATGCCGACCAAA
>NZ_LKBW01000043.1 GCF_002699855.1 Pseudomonas amygdali
CAGGATGCAGGCCGCCAAGGCAGCGTAAGTGGATAATTGTCCAACCTTCGGGGGGCATACCACTCCAGCGTGGGAATGCCTTGGGTGACGCTCCGCGTCACAGGTCTGCGCCGCGCCGCATACTCAAAGCGGACGCGGAGCGCCCTGAACGGCATACCGACGCGGAGCGTCGGCACGATAGTCAAGAAATGGACGGTCGCTCCAGCAGTCAATTCCCGCCGACGGCGAAGTTGGGCAGGCTCTGCACTGGTCTGGCGAATTCGTAAGGGATCGATACCAGTTCATGGCCCAAATTGCGTTGCACGACAAAGTGCAGATGCGGGCCGGTGCTGTTTCCGGTATTACCCGACCGCGCCAGCGCGGTTCCGACGCTGACCCGCTGACCTTCCCTGACACTCACCGAACCGCGCATCAGGTGCAGATAGACGCCCATCGTGCCGTCTTCGTGCAGAATCCGTACGAAGTTGCCTGACGCATTCGAACCCCTCCCTGACTGGCTGTTTTCGATCTTTATCACCGTCCCGCCGCGTGCGGCGATGATCGGGGTGCCTTCGGGCATGGCAATGTCCATCGCATAGCGGCCCTTGGCACCGTAATGACTGTATTTGCCATTCGGCCCCTGAGTCAGGCGAAACGGTCCGCCAATCCACGGCAATGGGTATTTATAGGCCTGCACCGAACCTTTGGGATCGCCCAGGGTTGAAGTCAGCACCGAGGCATAGTTCATCGGCTTACTCCCCGCTTTGGGGCTCAGCACCACCACACGTTCATTACTGCGCGCAGGGATCGTGCGGCGCAGCGTTGCTGACGAGCCAGAGACGCCCAGCACGTTGGTCACACTGGAAAGCTTGAGTTCGACCTCGACCGGGGCGTACAGATCGTTGCGCACGTACAGGCTGTGCACGCCCTTTTCACGCCTGACACTCAAATGCACCTGGCCGTCGATACGCTCGACCATCCGGTCCCGAAACACCATGACCGATGCGCCAGGTGTTGGCCGATCCGAGAACGACACCACGCCATCGGCATCGGTGAATTTATAGATCGTGACTGCCCCGGCCGACTGCACAGTCAACATCAGGGCAAACAGGATAAGCAGGCGTGCAAGCATCAGAGGCGTTCGGGTTCAAGGGCACTGGGTGCCAAGCCTAGCAGCCTTGCAGACAGAAGAGGACTCGTCGGCATCAATCGGACATGAATAACGCGCCAGACAAGCCACGGACACAGCATGATCAGCGAGGGGGTGATTGCAGCGGGGTGAAGTTATTAGGTAGCTGTGCAGTAGGTATTTGGGGCATGCCAACGCGAACGTCGGCATGCCAGTCAGCAGGAGGCGTGTATCAGGCTCCGGGGATAAAGTGCTTTTGAGCCGTGCCACGTGCGATCAGGCGCGACAGGTAGTCGAGCTTCTGCGCATCCTGATCGACAAAGCGGAAAGTCACTTGCAGCCATTCACTGTCAGGCTTCTGCTCGAACGCGGCAACGGAGTGCAGGTAGCCATTCAGGCGTGCGACCTCGTTGCTCTCGCCTTGCTCAAGGTCCAGTACCGCGCTGTCGAGCACCTGCGGCAGGTTTTCGCTGACGCGTATCACCAGTGTGGCGTCTTTCAGCGTCAAAGCCTTGATCACGCACGACTGAATGCCGTTGGGCAGGCGCAACTGACCCTGTCCACGACCGGCAGGCTCCGGCGATTTGGCTGCTACAGGCGGCGCTTTGGCGATACCGGCAGGCGCGGCAGCTGGCGTGGCGCGAACCACTTCGGCCTTGCCGCCGGTCAATGCACTGAGCGAGTCATTGAGCGGCGAGTTCATGCGTGCCGGGGCTGTGGACATGACCGCATCAAGCTTGCCGACCTTCGCCAGCGCCTTCTTGACCTTGGTCAGCAACTGCTCGTTAGTGAACGGTTTGCCGACAAAATCGGTCACGCCGGCCTGAATAGCCTGCACGACGTTTTCCTTGTCGCCACGGCTGGTCACCATGATGAACGGCACGGTTCTCAGGTAATTGTCTTGCTCACGACACCATGTCAACAGCTCCAGGCCGGACATCTCGGGCATTTCCCAGTCGCACAGAATCAGATCGAACGACTCTTTGCCCAGCAAAGCCTGAGCCTTGCGACCATTGACTGCGTCCTCGGTATGAAGCCCGGGAAAATAATTGCGCAGCCCTTTCTTGACCAAGTCGCGAATGAAAGTCGCGTCATCCACCACCAATACACTGACCTTACTCATCGACGCTCCTGCGGGCGTGTTCACCTGGAGGCGAACTGCGGTATGCCAACACGCCCTTTGTTTCGGCAAGCATAGCGTTGACCGGTGGCCAACTGCCATATTGATTGACTGCGCCGCGACATTTAATCCGCAGGCGACGGGAATACTCGTCTGCACAACGAAAAACGCCCAGCGCATGCTGGGCGTTTTTCTCGCAGGCAATCTTACTTATCGTCAGCGTCGCCCGGAACATTAGCGGTTTCGCTCGAGATACCCTGCACTTCTTCCTTCATGCGCTTGAGCCCCATGTGCCGCACGTCGGTGCCACGCACCAGATAAATCACCAGCTCGGAAATGTTGCGGGCATGGTCGCCGATGCGCTCCAGAGAGCGCAGCACCCAGATGACGTCCAGCACGCGGGAGATCGAGCGTGGATCTTCCATCATGTAGGTCGCCAGCTCGCGCAGGGCGGTTTTGTACTCACGGTCGATGGTCTTGTCGTACTGCGCGACCGACAGGGCCAGCTCAGCGTCGAAACGCGCGAACGAGTCCAGGGCATCGCGAACCATGTTGCGCACCTGATCACCGATATGACGGACCTCGACGTAACCGCGTGGCGCCTCGCCCTCTTCGCAGAGTTTGATGGCACGGCGGGCGATCTTGGTGGCTTCATCACCGATGCGCTCCAGGTCGATCACCGACTTGGAAATGCTGATGATCAGGCGCAGATCGGACGCCGCTGGCTGGCGACGAGCCAGAATGCGCAGGCATTCTTCGTCAATGCTGCGCTCCATCTGATTGATCCGGTCGTCGACCTCGCGAACGCGCTGGGCAAGACCGGAGTCGGCCTCGATCAGTGCCGTGACAGAATCGTTCACCTGCTTCTCGACCAGGCCACCCATTTCGAGCAAATGGCTGCGAACGTCTTCGAGTTCAGCGTTGAACTGTTGGGAAATGTGATGCGTATGGCTGTCTTTGTGGATCATGCTGGGTGTCCTTGGAACGTCCGGTTAATAGCGAAAACGCAGCGGTGGTTCAGGTCTGACGAAGCACGTCCTAGCCGTAACGACCGGTGATGTAGTCTTCTGTCTGTTTTTTTGCCGGGTTGGTGAACAAGGTATCTGTATCACCGAACTCGACGAGTTTGCCCATGTACATAAACGCGGTGTAATCCGACACCCGAGCCGCCTGCTGCATGTTGTGCGTAACGATCACAATGGTGTATTTCGATTTCAGTTCGTAGATCAGTTCTTCGACTTTAAGGGTCGAAATCGGGTCAAGTGCCGAACAGGGTTCGTCGAGCAGCAAAACTTCCGGCTCCACGGCGATCGTTCGGGCAATGACCAGACGCTGTTGCTGCCCTCCGGACAACCCCAACGCCGACTCATGCAGTCGATCCTTGACCTCATCCCAGAGCGCAGAGGCTTTCAGCGCCCACTCGACGGCTTCATCGAGTACGCGCTTCTTGTTGATGCCCTGAATGCGCAGGCCGTAGACCACGTTTTCATAAATCGTCTTGGGGAACGGGTTCGGCTTCTGGAACACCATGCCGACGCGCCGACGCAACTCAGCAACTTCCTCGCCTTTGGTGTAGATGTTGTGACCGTACAGGTTGATTGCGCCTTCAACGCGGCAGCCATCGACCAGATCGTTCATGCGATTGAAACTGCGCAACAGGGTCGACTTGCCACAACCGGACGGACCGATGAACGAGGTCACCTTCTGCTTGGGGATATTCAGGGCAATATCGAACAGCGCCTGCTTGTCGCCATAGAACAGATTCAGACCCGGCACTTCGATGGCCACGGTCTCATCGGCCAGATCCAGGCGTTGCTTGTGACGCCTCAGAGCCGACATGTTCATGCCGTGAGTCGGGCTTTCATGCTGCATGGATTGCTCCTGTGCGAACGATTCGCTTCATCGAACGGCTGCGTTTGCCAAAGGGCGAATTAGGGATCAATTGTCGAGCGCCTTATACTTTTCCCGCAAATGGTTACGGATACTCACAGCCGAGAGATTGAGCAAGGCGATGACCAGCACCAGCAACAGCGCGGTGGCGTAGACCAGCGGGCGTGCCGCCTCGACGTTCGGGCTCTGGAAGCCGACGTCGTAAATGTGGAAACCCAGGTGCACGATCTTCTGATCGAGATGCAGATAAGGATAGTTGCCATCCAGCGGCAGCGACGGGGCCAGTTTGACCACGCCCACCAGCATCAATGGCGCAACTTCCCCGGCGGCACGCGCCACCGCCAGAATCAGGCCGGTCATCATTGCCGGGCTGGCCATTGGCAATACAATCTTCCACAGCGTCTCGGCCTTGGTCGCGCCCAGCGCCAGCGAGCCTTCGCGCAGGGTCAGCGGAATACGCGCCAACCCTTCTTCGGTGGCCACGATCACCACCGGCACGGCCAGCAGCGCCAGGGTCAGCGAGGCCCATAACAGGCCTGGCGTACCAAACGTCGGGGCTGGCAGCGCTTCAGGAAAGAACAGCCGGTCTACCGAGCCGCCGAGCACATAAACGAAAAACCCGAGGCCGAACACGCCGTAGACAATCGCCGGTACACCGGCCAGGTTATTCACGGCAATGCGAATCAGCCGGGTAACCGGCCCCTGACGCGCGTACTCGCGCAGGTAAACTGCGGCCAGCACACCGAACGGCGTCACGATCACCGCCATGATCAGGGTCATCATCACCGTGCCGAAGATAGCCGGGAAAATACCCCCTTCGGTGTTGGCTTCGCGAGGGTCGTCACTGAGAAATTCCCACAGTTTCTGGAAGTAGAAACCCAGCTTGGTAACGGTGCCCATCGCGTTGGGCTGGTAAGCACGCACCACTTTGCCCAGGCTGAGTTCGATTTCTTTGCCATTGCCATCGCGTGCCGTCAGGCTGTCGCGATCAAAAGCCTCATGCAGGCCGTCCAGACGCCCCTCGATGACCTTGTAACGCGCGTCCAGCTCGGCACGTTCTGCAGCCATGTCAGCTTGCGCAGCGGCATCGAGCCGGCCATTGAGTTCCAGCTTGCGGGCCTGCAGACGCAGGCGCTCAATACCGTGATTGATGGCCCCGATGTCTTTCTTTTCCAGAATGTAGAGTTCGTCAGCCAGCTTTTCGACGCGTTTGATGCGCTCTTGCAGGATCGGCCAGGCAGCTTCGCCTTGTGCCACTATCCGGCCGTCTTCTTTGACGTTGACCAGATAGCCGTAGAAATTGCCCCACTCCCGGCGCTCCAGTGTCATCAGTTCGGCAGGACGGCTCTGGTCGGTCAGCCAGTCGCCCACAACCCAGGTGAAATCGCTGGGGTTGAGGTCACGGTTGCCAACCTTGAACAGCTCACGGGTCATGAACTCTGGCCCTTGGTCAGGCACCGGCAGACCCGCGCTTTTCAAACGCGCACGAGGGACCTGTTCCTGCTCGACCCGCTCACCAACCAGCACACTCGATTCCTGATTGGGCACCGCATAACGTGCGACCACCAGATCAGCGGGCCAAAAGTGCCCAAGCCCCCGCACGGCGATCACCGCCAGCAGGCCGATGGTCATGATGACAGCGATGGATACGGCACCCGCACTCATCCAGACGCCGGGGGCGCCGCTTTTGAACCAGTTTTTGAGGGAGTTCCGCTTCACCAACGCCTACCTTCCTTACAACGCCGAGTATTGCTTGCGCAGACGCTGACGAATCAACTCCGCGAGGGTGTTCATCACAAAGGTGAACATCAACAGCACCAACGCCGCCAGAAACAACACCCGATAATGGCTGCCGCCTACTTCCGACTCTGGCATCTCCACCGCGACATTGGCCGCCAGCGTGCGCATGCCTTCAAACAGATTCATGTCCATGATCGGCGTGTTGCCGGTCGCCATCAGCACAATCATGGTTTCCCCCACCGCCCGGCCCATGCCGATCATCAAGGCCGAAAAAATACCGGGGCTGGCGGTCAGGATGACTACACGCGTCAGGGTCTGCCACGGCGTCGCGCCCAGCGCCAGAGAGCCCAGTGTCAGGCTGCGCGGCACGCTGAACACGGCGTCTTCGGCAATTGAATAGATGTTGGGGATCACCGCGAAACCCATTGCAATGCCGACCACCAACGCGTTGCGCTGATCGTAGGTGATGCCCAGTTGGTCGCGGATCCATGTGCTCATGTCGCCGCCGAAGAACCAGCTCTCCAGGTGCGGGCTCATGCTCAGTGAAAACCAGCCCACCAATAGCACAACGGGAATCAGGATCGCGCCTTCCCAGCCATCGGGCACGCGCAGGCGAAGCGAATCAGGCAGACGGGTCCAGAAAAAGCCCGCCAGCAAAATGCCGATCGGCGTGAGCAGCAGCAAGCTGAAGATGCCCGGCAAATGACCTTCCAGATACGGCGCCAGAAACAATCCGGCAAAGAAACCGAGAATCACCGTCGGCATCGCTTCCATCAATTCAATCACCGGCTTGACCTTGCGGCGCATGCCCGGCGCCATGAAGTAGGCGGTGTAGATCGCGGCCGCCACGGCCAGCGGCGCGGCCAGCAACATGGCGTAGAACGCCGCTTTCAGGGTGCCGTAGGTCAAGGGTGCCAGGCTCAGCTTTGGCTCGAAGTCGGAGTTGGACGCCGTGGATTGCCAAACGTACTTGGGCTCGTCGTAATTCTCATACCAGACCTTGCCCCACAGCGAACTCCAGGAGACTTCCGGGTGCGGGTTGTCCAGCGCCAGCGGCAACAGCTTGCCAGCGCTTTCGATCAGAACCCGGTTGGCGCGCGGTGATAACGCCAGAATGCCGGGACCGTCAGTTACCTTGTCGATCAGCAAGGTTCGGTGCGCGGTGCTGTGGAACACGCCAAGCTTTCCCGAGGCGTCCAGAGCAATGAAGCCCTTGCGCCGCTGTTCGGCCTTGATCTGCTCGATAGGTGCGCTGCCCATTTTAAAGTCGCGGATGCGCATCAGGCGCTGCTCGCCGTCAGTGTCCCGGGCCATGAACCACTGGGACATGCTGCCCTTTGAGTTGCCAATGATCAGCGAAATACCGCCGACCAGTTGGGCACTCGCCGTGATCTCGGCGTTACCGTCTTCCAGCAATTTATAGCGGCCATTGAGGGTTCGGTCGCGCAGGCTGAACACATCCGCCTGAGCGCGACCATTGATGACATACAACCATTGCTGGCGCGGGTCGATGTAAATCGCTTTAACGGCGGCCGACATCTGCGGTAGCTCGATGCGCGTCTGCTCACGCGTCATCTCGCCGGTCATCATGTTTTCTTTCTGCTCGAGCGAGATAACGTGCAACTGAGTGCCGGTAGACCCTGCCAGCTTGAGGCTGTCGCCATCGGCACTGACGGTCACATGCTCGACTGCACGACCGGCCTCATCCAGCACCAAAGGCGCTTCGCCGTAGGGCCAGGCCACGCTCGGGGTGATGGTTTTCTGGTTGTTCGGATAGGTCGTCAGGTACGAGTGCCTGAACACCAGCACCTGGCCATTGGACAAGCCCAAAGCTATTAATGGTGCGCCGGGCTGATCCTTGCCGATGGAAGCGACAGACACGCCAGCGGGCAGCGGCAAGGCAACCCTATGCAGTTCTGCGCCATCCTTGACGTTGAAAAAGATGACTTCGCCCTTGTCAGAAATGCGCATCCCGATCTGGTTCTGCTCTTCAATTGCGATCATCAACGGCGTGCCCGCATCCTGCATCCAGGCAGTATTCAGTACGGGTTCGGAAGTAAGGCTTGCGCCTTTGAAGAGCGGCGCGACGACATAGGCCAGATAGAAGAAGATCAGTGTGATAGCCGCCAGAACGGCAAGGCCACCAATGGCAACGTACCAGTGAGTCAGACGATCCTTGAACGCACGGACACGGCGCTTCCTCACCATAGCGGGCGTATTGAAATCAATACGCGCTGGCGGCGAACTCTGGTCCATCGAAGATTTGAACAGCTCATTCATGCGCACACACCGTAGACGCCTTGTATGACAAAAAAATTACAGCAAGGTGACGCAGAAAAGCCCGCTGCCCATGAGTCCGGCGGCGGACTGATCAATTTGTGTGCAGGCCAGTCCATTGAGCCTCGCTTGCAAGCTGTACGTGACTACTTTTTTACTGCCAGGCCGCTCGTATCTTGCAGGCCGAGATCGGCAAGTGTCTTTTCCACCACACGAGCAGGCAGCGGAATATAACCGTCTTTCATCACCACTTCCTGGCCCTGTCTGGACAGCACCAGTTTAACGAACTCGGCTTCCAGCGGTGCCAGAGGCTGATTGGGCGCCTTGTTCACATAGACATAGAGAAAGCGCGACAACGGGTAACTGCCATTCAAAGTGTTGGCTTCGCTGTCTTCGACAAACTCGCCCCCTTCCTTCTTCGCCAGCGGAACGGTCCTGACATTGGATGTCTTGTAGCCGATGCCCGAGTAGCCAATGCCGTTAAGCGAATTGCTGATGGCGCTAACCACCGAGGCGGAACCGGGCTGTTCGTTGACGTTGGCCTTGAAATCGCCTTTGCACAGGGCTTCTTCCTTGAAGTAACCGTAAGTGCCCGACACCGAGTTGCGACCGAACAACTGAATCGGCTTGCCTGCCAGGTTGCCGCTCACACCGACGTCACCCCAGGTTTTCGCATCCGCCCTGGCGCCGCACAGGCGGGTCGCGGAAAAGATCGCGTCCACTTGCTGCAGGGTCAGGCCCTTGATCGGATTGTCCTTGTGCACGAATACGGCCAATGCATCCACGGCCACCGGAATAGCGGTCGGTTTGTAGCCGTGCTTCTGCTCAAAAGCCGATAGTTCGCCGTCTTTCATCCTGCGGCTCATGGGCCCCAGATTGGCCGTGCCCTCGGTCAGTGCAGGTGGCGCTGTGGAAGAGCCAGCCGCTTGAATCTGGATGTTAACGCTCGGGTATTCTTTCTTGTAGGCCTCGGCCCACAGGGTCATGAGATTTGCCAGGGTATCGGAGCCGACACTGGAGAGATTGCCCGACACACCGGAGGTCCTGGTATAGGCCTTGATGGCAGGGTCGACGGCAGCCAGCGTATTGGCTGCCATCACGCTGGCGGCAACCCATGTCAGTGCAGCCATCAAACGCTTGAGTGTCATCCTTGCGCTCCTGGCAGGGTATGTAGGTGTCCACAAGCCTTTTTGGGCCAATCTTGTGACTACTCTATGAATTGATTATGACAATAAGATGAAAAGGCTATCGCCCTTCGCAGGGAGATAGCCTTTCGCTGTAGCGGATGCCTTGAGCGTTTTACCAGCGGGTGCTGATCAACGCTTTCTGGTCAGCAAAAACACGCCGATTGCCATGCCCAGGCCGCAGAGAATCGCGACATACCAGGCCGGGCCCATCGGGCTGCTCTTGAGCATGAACGTCACCACCATCGGCGTCAGCCCCCCGAAAATGGCGTACGCCAGGTTGTAGGAGAACGACAGCCCGGAGAAGCGCACCACGGGCGGGAAAGCCTTGACCATGACATAAGGAACCGCGCCGATAGTGCCGACGAACAACCCTGTCACGGCATACAGCGGGAACAGCACTTCCGGATGGCTGCCGAGGACGTGATAAAACGTCCAGGAACTGACCAGTAACCCTGCGCTGCCCAACAGAAACACCCAGCCGGCGCCAAAGCGATCCGCCAGGGCACCCGCTGCGATGCAACCCAGGCTGAGAAACACGATAGCCAGGCTGTTGGCCTTCAGCGCCGTAGCCGCCGGAAAGCCATAGATGGTTTGCAGAATGGTCGGCGTCATCAGGATCACGACGATGATGCCGGCCGACAGCAACCAAGTCATCAGCATCGACAGCGCAACGGCACCACGATGATCACGCAGCACCGCCTTGAGCGGCACTTCTTCAGCCAGCGCCTTGCGCAGCTGCAGTTCGGCGAACACCGGCGTTTCGTGCAACAGACGACGCAGATAAACCGACATCAGGCCAAACACACCACCCAACAGGAAAGGGATCCGCCAGGCGTAATCCGACACTTCGACCGGGGTATAAATACTATTGATCGCCGTGGCGACCAGCGAGCCCAGCAGGATGCCCGCTGTCAGCCCTGCGGTCAGGGTGCCGCAGGCATACCCGACACGACGGGCAGGCACATGCTCGGAGACGAAGACCCAGGCGCCAGGCACTTCACCGCCGATGGCGGCACCTTGAATGACGCGCATCAACAGCAGCAGAATCGGCGCCCACATGCCGATCTGTGCGTAGGTCGGCAGCAAGCCCATGATCAGGGTCGGCACCGCCATCATGAAAATGCTCAGCGTGAACATTTTCTTGCGCCCCAGCAGATCGCCGAAGTGCGCCATGATAATGCCGCCCAGCGGCCTCGCCAGATAACCGGCGGCGAAAATGCCGAACGTCTGCATCATGCGCAGCCAGTCGGGCATGTCCACCGGGAAAAACAGCTTGCCGACCACCGCCGCGAAAAACACGAAAATGATGAAGTCGTAGAACTCCAGCGCGCCACCCAAAGCAGAGAGCGAAAGGGTTTTGTAATCGCTGCGGGTCAAAGGCCGCGCAGGCTGCGTGGAACTTGAAGGAACAGATGACATGACAAGGCTTCTCTTTACTTGTTCTTTAAAAAGGGGCAAGCGACAGCACCGCTGGCTGCTGCGGGGTGCCGTGCAGAAGCGATTGTCGAGGGCAAAGGCGCAGATAGGCACCAAAATTGCGTGTACAGGCAGTCTTGTCACCTGTAGAGGTTCAGCAAGATAGCAAATTGCTCTTAAAAACACATGTCAAGAACTGCATCATTACAAAATGGAAACCCGACGGTCGTTCTATGACGCAACGCCCGATATACTCGCAAGTCGTCAGCAGCACTGGGAAGTTGTGCGAAAACGTCTGAAACAGCGGGTTTCGCAGAGTTTCTCTATGGGCCACACCTGCACTGGACACACAATGTTCATGCGCATGGTTTTGAATGGCGCCTGTTAACCGCAGCATACAATAATGAGAGTCATGGGTCAGAGGCACCCTAGGCATGATCGAGCTCGAACAAGAAGATCCAACTCCGCAAGGCGACCTTGCACTGCAAATTACCGCCCTTCCCCGCGAAACCAATGGCTTTGGCGACATCTTCGGCGGCTGGCTGGTCTCCCAGATGGACCTGGCGGGTACAGCCATGGCCAGTAAAGTGGCCGGCGGCCGTGTAGCGACCGTGGCGATTGATCGCATGGCGTTTCTGGTCCCGGTCGCAGTTGGCGAGCAGCTTTCCTTTTACACCCGCACCCTGGAAGTCGGACGCACCTCGATCAAGATGATGGTCGAAGTGTGGAGCGATGACCCGCTCACCAGCGAATGGCGCAAGGTCACTGAGGCCGCATTCGTGTTCGTGGCCATAGATTCCAGCGGGCGGACACGCTCGGTTCCCGCACGACGGTAACTGGTTGCTCAACCCAAGGATGGCTGCCCGGTTAAACTCACCTTGCGTGAAGCGGTCTATTTTCGTCACGGTCATTGAGTGAGAACTTTGCATGCCAACATCCCCGGTTGAACCCAACGTTGAATCTGTCCATTACGACGAACTGAACTGCTGGCGTATTCGCCACGGCGAAGCAGAGCTGCTGGTTGCGCAGCAGGGCGCACATATCCTCAGCTATCAAGTGGCCGGACAGCAGCCTCTGGTGTGGCTGAATGAAGAGGCGGTTTTCAAGCAAGGCAAACCCATTCGCGCGGGCATGCCCATCTGCTGGCCGTGGTTCGGTAACCTGGAACGCAACCCGCAAAGCGTGCAGGCAATGCGCGACAGCAGCGAACCTGCCAAGGCGCATGGTGAAGTGCGAGCGCTGGATTGGCAGTTGCTGGGGATCGGAGCAGATGGCGATGCACTGCTGGTGGAGTTCGTCCTTCCGGAAGCCGAAGGCCACCTGCCAGGCTGGCCGCACAACGTCGCCCTGAAACTCAGCATCCGTCTGGACCATGCTCTGAACGTCAGCCTGGTCAGCTACAACTGCGGCACAGAATCTGTCGTTATCAGCCAGGCGCTGCACACCTATTTCGCCGTCAGCGATGTTCGTCAGGTCAGCGTCGAAGGGCTCGACGGCCTGCGCTACATCGAAACCCTGGCAAACTGGGAAGAACGTGAACAGGCCGGCGACCTGACGTTCACTGGCGAAACCGACCGTATCTACAAGGATATACCGGGGGTACTCAGCATCGTTGACCACCAATGGCAGCGCCGCATCCATATCCGCAGCACCGGCTCGAAATCAGCCATCCTGTGGAACCCGTGGATCGAGAAAACCGGCAAATTCACCGACATGGCAGCAGATGGCTGGCAGCGCATGGTCTGCGTCGAAACGGCCAACGTGCTGGACGACGTGGTGACGCTGGCCCCCGACCAGATGCATGTTCTGGGTGTGAGTATCTGGAGCGAGGCGCTCTGATCAGTTATTGATCAAGCCCATCAAAGGTCCGATTCAACCACAACGCGGACCTTTGACGCATCCATCGCATACGCCGCATCAGCCAGATCGTTACTGACCTTCTCGATTTTCAGGGTGCCTTCTACCCACAGTGGTGTGTAGATATCATCCAGTTTCAGGCCTTTGGGGTAACGCACAAGCACCAACTGGTTAGGCGGCGGTGGCGGGACGTGAATGCAGGCGCCTGGATAGGGCACGATGAAGAACAGCGTGCTGTGGCCCTTGGCATCGGTTTCGAGGGGTACAGGGTAACCGCCAAGACGAATGGTCTTGCCGTTCATTGCCGGGACGGTCTTGGTCGAATACATGACCGCAGGCAAACCCTTGCTCTGCTTCAAGCCACCCTTGCTGTCGAACGTGCCCATCGCTTCCGGAGAATTGTGGTCAATCTCGGGCATGGCTTCGAGGGCTTTTTGATCGGACTTGGGCATCAACTCTAGCCAGTCGGTTTCCGGCAACTGGGCGTGTGCAAGCCCGGACAGCAGCAGAAGAGTCATCAACAAGAAGCGGCGCATGATAAAGCTCGGCAAAGAAGGAAGAGTTGCCGCGCATTCTAGCCCTCTGTGCTGCGCAGAACAGAGGGCTGAACATTAAACGTTATTTCTTTTTGATCATGCCGTAGATAACCAGCAGGATGATTGCACCTACCAGCGCGCCGAGGAAACCTGCACCCTCGCCCGCTTGATAGATACCCAGCGCCTGACCACCATAAGTGGCTGCGAGCGAGCCGGCGATACCTAGCACGATGGTCATGATCCAGCCCATGCTGTCGTCGCCCGGCTTCAGGAAGCGAGCCAGCAGACCAACGATCAGGCCGATAAAGATGGTTCCAATGATACCCATGCCATTCCCCTCTGTATTAAGTGAATATGCCTGGGCTAATGAGCAGCCCCGACCTACTGCTATCTGAGAACAGCGGCAGGGAATGGTTCCGGCGCAATGGACAGTTTGCTTCGGGGTGGAGAATTCTTCATGAATGACAGGGCCTGGCGATAGCGCAGAACGGCTAAACAGGGCTGACACCCCGCTAATTCTCGTTCCCACGCTCCGTGGTATGCCCCCCGAAGGTTGGACAATTATCCACTTACGCTGCCTTGGCGGCCTGCATCCTG
>NZ_LKBW01000044.1 GCF_002699855.1 Pseudomonas amygdali
CCGGTCGAGGCAGAAGCAATCTATTATCAGCAACTCACCGAGTCTGCCCAGGTGGCATGACTCAAACAAAAGGGTCTCCGAGAAACCCGGGGCGGTTCACCGGGCTGATGGGTTTGGATTTAGCTCTGGCCATCAGCGGCCCCCTGCTTGACGCTGAAGCGCCTGTTCGTTGTTGCTTTGCTGCTGAAGATCAGCCTGAAGTTTTTGCAACTCGATGGACTGCTGCTGGTTGGCCTGAATCTGATTGAGCGAGGCGCTGATGACTTCGAGCTGGTTCGTCTGTCGATCAAGCTGTGACTGAGTCGCGCAGCCGGTCAGTGACAGCATGAACACAACGGACAGGGTCAGTGCGGTACGAACGTTCATAGTTTGGAATCCTTGATGGGATCGTGGACGACAACCGAATCGGGATAACGGAGCAAATTGGGAATAAGAACCCCTACGGGCTTGCCGGAACCCGGCGGAGCAGCCACCAGAAACGAATCCTCCGAGGGGTGCTTGCCCAAGAGGAACGCGGGGTGCTCCTCGATCCGTTCTTGGGGATTGTCCGGGCTGATGGGTTTGGATTTAGCCATCAGCGGCCCCCTGCTTGACGCTGAAGCGTCTGTTCGTTGTTGCTTTGCTGCTGAAGATCAGCCTGGAGTTTTTGCAGCTCGATGGACTGCTGCTGGTTGGCCTGAATCTGCTCGAGCGAGGCGCTGATGACTTCGAGCTGGTTCGTCTGTCGATCCACCTGGGACGGGGTGGCGCAGCCAGTCAGGGACAGCATGAATACTGCGGACAGGGTCAGTGCGGTACGTACATTCATGGTCATATTTCCTTTGAGTAGGCACAGCCAAACGCCAGGCGGCTGGTAGCTGACTGTGTGGCGTTGCATGGGGAGGGTCTGAAAATGCGGGTGTATCAGGGGGCGATGTGGCTATTTATTTGCGCAGTCCCCTCAATAATCCGAGTAGCAATTGATCGGCATCCATGACGTGGTATTCCTTAGCTAACTTACGGCGTGGATCATCTGCCTGGTCCGCAGCCAGCTGCTCCAGATTGGCCTGGTCTTCGCTGCGCATCTCATGCGCGTCGCCGCCGGTTGTCAGCAAATACTCCAGCGCTGCGGCTGGAATATCTTCAGTCTCTGCGAACTGGTATTCCCATTCGCTGCGTATCTCCTGTTCATCGCTTCCGGTGGCGTCACTTTTTGCGAACACTTTTTCGGTGGTCATCGAATGCCTCGTCTGTTGTCTGAATGCATGCAGTGAGCGTAAAGCCTACTTGCGGGCCTTACTGGTGTTCTTGTACTCGCCCTGGTACTCGAACTGGCGCAACTCGCGGTCGTTGGCAAAGCGGGCATCACCGTGCAGCGAGGTCTTGGGCTTCAGGCGCACGAAAACGGCCATCAACGTAACGCCGACCGGCAGGAACGTCAGGGCTGCCGTCACACACCATGACCAGGGCACGTACAGCATTCGCCGGTCATGCCAGGGCAGCTTGCGGGCCTCCCATAGCGTGTCCCAGGACAGGCCCGCGAAGTGACCCTGGGTCAGGTGCAGAAACATCGCACCCCCTGCGTACAGGCCTGCCACGAAGAACACCAGCATCAATGCGATGACCAGTAATGTCAGTCTCCACCACATAAACGTCTCCTATCACCCTGCCTTACGAGCGTGTGCTCGGCCTCCTGAACATGAGCACGTGCCGCCTCGAATGCTGCTAACGTCCTCGGATAAGGCTGGATCGCTTCGATCATCGTGAACACTTGCCCCAATGCATCACGGTTGTGCCGCTCGCGTTCTACAAGGGCTTTCTCCAGGCCGCGTGCAGGGTTGCGCGTAATGCTGTTGTGCAAGGTGACGTAATCCATCTGGATGGCTTCGGCCACTGCGTAGAACTGTGAGTAATTGAGCAGCAGAACGTATGGCTGCGTGGGTGGCTTGGGCCTTTCTGCTACGCGCTTATCGCTACCGCGTGTTGCAAACATCCGAGTAAAAATCCGTTTCAACCGCATGACACACTCCTATTTAGCTCGTTGACGCTGAGCATTGAGCAGGGCCAGCTTGTGTTCAGGTTCGTAATGCACTTCCAGGATGTCCGTCTTTTCCATGTACACCACCACATCGAACGAGGTGCGGACCAGGCGTTCGATGTAAGCGTAGTCCAGGCCCTTGCCGACCTCCGATTGCTTCACCAGACCGCATACACGGGCATAGCCTGCTTCACTGTCGTTGGCGTGCGCGGTAGTCACGGTGCCCTTGGTGCCGGTGTTCAGAATCTCGATGAAGTGCCACACCTCATCCCCGGTCAGCTCGGCCAGGAACAGGTGGTCAGGCTTCATCCGTAGCGCGCTGGCCACCAGGGCTTTGGGCGTCACCACATCGCTATAAAGCAGATGCACATGGTTGGGATGAAAGGGCAGGGAGTCTTCCAGTGATTCCTGGATCGTGACCATGCGCCGGTGAGCCGGAAAGAGGTCGATCAGCGTCTTGCCGTAGGTGGTCTTACCCGACCCGGGCCCGCCGAACACGATGATGTTCTGGAGATGGGCGACGGCAGTTTCCATGAACGGGTCAAAGTCCCCGGCAGCGTGAGCGTCCTTCATGTCGCACTGCCAGGGCTTGAGGGTCAGCACCGGTGAAGCGATGGCCTGGGCCCGGTCATAGCGGCCACTGTTGACGTAATCCTTGTGGGTGAAGCGCAGCAAGGAGGGTTTGCGAAACGTCATCGACAGGGTGCCTTCCTCGCACGCCGGTGCCATGACGATCTGCCCCCGCTCCCCGCCAGGCAATTTCACGGTGTGAATCGGTGAATGAGGAGCCAGCACGCGGTAGTTCAGCGCACAGAGCGCGTTGGCCAGCCGCCAGCACAGGCTGTAGGTGAGCCAGGGCGCGTCCTCGCGCACCCAGCCGTCTGGACCGTCTACCCAGATTTCAAAGGGCCGGTTAATGGCCACGTCCTGGGTACCGGGGCGATTCAGGCGCTCGGTGACGCCTGCCTGGTCGAGAAAGTCCAGGACCAGCGTGTCTTCGGTCAGCCCTTGTTCCTCTGGGTCTTGGGAGTGATCTGGTTCTTGCGTCATGAATACTCCTTAGCGGTTCTCGAAAACCGATGAAAAGTCGATGTCGCGGGCCACGATGACGGTAATCACGGTGCCCGGCAGCAGGTGTCCGGTGTCCGGAATGTTGATGGTGCTGTCCAGCGCCTTGTTGGCCATGCTCTCCACGTTCTGCTCGCTGTTGTTCACCGTGTAGCCTCCAGACCCCGAGCTTTTCTGNGTCCGGTGTCCGGAATGTTGATGGTGCTGTCCAGCGCCTTGTTGGCCATGCTCTCCACGTTCTGCTCGCTGTTGTTCACCGTGTAGCCTCCAGACCCCGAGCTTTTCTGTGTCGTGTTGGACGCGGCCTGGAGCGCGTCCTGGATGAACGACAACATCACCGCACCGCCGAAGCGCTGCATGTAGTGACGATTGATCCAGGCTTCGGTCCCGCTGGCCCCCATAGGGCCTGCNATGAACGACAACATCACCGCACCGCCGAAGCGCTGCATGTAGTGACGATTGATCCAGGCTTCGGTCCCGCTGGCCCCCATAGGGCCTGCACCGAGGCTGTCCAGCTTGGCCCGCACACCCGATTGGGTTTCGATTTCGGTCCAGGTGGTGAACACGCTGGTTTCGCCTGGCCCAACCTCAACCGTCTGTTCACCGGTGAGCTTGTCACCTGCCGCCGCAATCACCGTGGAGCCATCGGCGGAATACAGCGGATCGGTCAGACGACAATCCACCAGCCCTGGGACCTGCCGCCGCAATCACCGTGGAGCCATCGGCGGAATACAGCGGATCGGTCAGACGACAATCCACCAGCCCTGGGTGAGTGCTGATGATTTCGTTGTACAACGCGCAGCGCGTGTAGGTGTTGTGGCTGACCAGGTACTTGCGATTCGGTGCCAGGTACGCTTTGGCCGGGGCAAAGGTGGTGCCGCCCAGGTCACTCAGACTGCTGCGTTTTCGGGTGGACGATTCACCACCCAAACCGTTGCTCGATCCACCCTGAACGTCAGCCAGTAATGAAGGCGGCAGTGAGGGCTGATCGTTGGTCGGCTGCTGCGGCTGAGTGTCCGCAGCGCCGGTGCCCAGCGCATCTTCCGAAGTGACGAACATTGCAGCGCCCAGTTTGCGTTGCCGGGGGGTCAGTTCCACGGGCGGGTTCTGGCCGGGCGGTGGCAGCACACTGGCGGCATGTCCCTGATCGGTCGATCCGCGATTGGCGTCCCTTTTATCCTTTTCCTCCTTCGCCAATCGGTCTCTTTCAGCGCGGGCTCTCCTGTCCTCTTCGGCTTTGTCAGCGGCCAGCTTGGCCTCCCGAGCCTTCTTCATGCTGTCGTCGCTGCCCAGATTCACGTCCAGGGTCGCGTCCTTCTTGACGTGGGTTTCATCGACCTCGGAGCCGGTGGTTTTCATCCGGGAAATGGTGGCGTAGCAAAGCACGACAATACCCAGCAGCCCCACCAACCCCAGCGCGGCCAGGCTCAGGTAAAGGGTCTTCTTGTTCTGGGCATCGCCTGTGCGTTTGGTCCGCACGTCAAAGGCCCCACGGGCCTGGGTGCTGGCAGGCTCGGAGGCCGGTGCCTGTTCCGGCGCTGCTGCTGTGGACGCTGCGGGTTCGGGCGGCCCTATGCTGTCCGGCCCTGGGGTGCTCTCCGGAGTTTGGTCATTGTTCTGCATGCTTGAGCTCCCGAATCTCGCCGGTGGTGGTCCCGTTAAAGTTGTAACCCGTGTTCACCTGGGCAGTAGGCCGGGCCTCTACAAGCAGGCTGTTCAGGCGAAACCGGAACAGCCGGCTGACCCCATGCACCACGACCACGTTCTGTTCGTTGTGCGCGTCGGCCAGGGTTTCGGTGCCATCGGGCAATACCTGGTACAGCACCGGGCGCGGCCCGTTGCCGGTGAAACGGAAGCAGGTCAGCATGCCGTTGTCCCAGCCCTCATACGGCGCTATGGACCGGCTCTCTGAACTGGAGCGCTTCTGATAGGGGCCGTTTTGCACCGGGCCGTCGCACGGGTTGCCGGGGTCACGGCGTACCGCGCCGGACTTTTTCGGCGGTTCCGGGTAGGTGAAGCGCAGCGCGTAGGTCATGTCCGCAGCCCGAGTCACCAGTTTCAGTTCCAGCAGGTAGGTGTGCCGGTTGGTGTTGATCACCAGATTAGTGTTGGGCTCCTGGTCGGTGATGGGTTTGATGGCCACCAGATTACCGGCCTTGTTCGGACCGATGGACCAGGCCTTGGGATCACCTGACACCATCAGGCCTGACGCCTCGTTGATGGTCTCGTTGGCCGGAAGCTGTACCAGCGAGGTACGGCCCACCGAGGCCTGGATGCGGTACACGTTGTCCGGGCTGTAAACAGCGGTCTGCACCCGCCGGTCCAGTGCCGAGCCGGTGCCCAGGCTCTCGGCCAAGACCGGCAGGCCGGACGTCAGGAGTAACAAGGTGGCGAAGCTGGAAACTGCTTTATTTCCCATTGGACACCCCCACTTCCTGGGTCATCGTGTAGGCCTTGACCCCGAAACCACGGGGGTTCAGCCATTGGTCACCGGCTTTTTTGGCAGGGTTCTTGTAGTCGTAGGTCACCGTCGCCACCCAGGTCACCGGGGCCAACTGAGGATCAGGCGTGCCGTTGCGATCCAGCACGGTTTTGGTGATCCGCACCTGGGCGGTGCCTTCCCGGTCTTTGCGTTCCAGGAAGTTGATATTGTTGATATCCGTGCGGATTTGCCGGTTGGTCCCCAGCACTTCCAGATAGCCCTTGGAGGACAACTGGAAGTTGCGGTACTCGGTAAACGTTTCACCGTAGGACATCAGCTCCACCATGCCGAACTCTGCGTCGTGGCTTGAGAAGTTGTAGCTCTCGCGAAACCGTACATAGGCCGAGAGCCAGAACTCGTCATCGATCTGCTCCGGTGGCTTGCCTTTGTCATCGGCCCACACCACGTCCGTGTAGCCGGAGTTGTTGTCTACCCGTACCAGGCCAAGTTGCACGGTCTTGAGCGGGGTCAGGCCCATCACGGCGGCGATGGACATAAAGGTCAGCACACCGAAGAAGCCCGCCAGGCGACGGGCGTTTTTGGTCTTGGCCTTCTCGTCGGCGGCGATGTTCTTCTCGAAATACCGCGCTGCATGGATAAATGCCTGTTCAGCCAGGCTGATGTCTTGTGCGGTGGCCGCGTCGATGCTGGTACGGGCGGCCAGTTGCCGCTCCTGCTCGATCACGTCCTGTTTGGATTTTCGTAGCTTTCTCATAAGTCACCTAAACCTGGACATACACGTGCTTCGCGGATCAGTTCGCGGAGCATTTGGAGTCGTTGGGCGGGGCCTCCGCGGGCTTTGCCGGGGAGGCGCTTGCGGCGGTTGCCGGGCGCTTTTGACTGGTGGTCTTGAGCGGCTGGGCCTGGGGCGCGGGGCTTGCCGCTGGCTGTACCCGGCCAGGCAAGGGGCGCGGAGCCGGTATCACGGCGGCTGGTACAGGTGCAGGCTTGTGGGTGAAGGGCATGTCTTCCCACTGCCCTTCCGGTTCGGAAAGCTTGGGTGCAGAGCCACACCCTGACAGCAAGGCAGCCGAAAGCAGCCCGCTCAAAGCAAGTTTGACATTCATAGTGGAGTACCTGAGAGAAGCGAGGGTGTTGCGAGTAGGGAGAGGATGTAGCCGGTAACGATAAATCGGTGTGCTATTTGATGTTGTTGCGTCCCCTCCGCAGTTTGGAAATGCCGGCGGCGGCACCACGAGTCATGCCTCTTGCAGCACCAAATCCTGTAATTTTACTGATCATTCCGCCTCCGGAGGGGCCACCGCCCATGATGGAGGCTGCTTGCTGAGGCAGTTCGATCACAAGCGCTGTGAACGTGCAGAAGACAATCAGGATGGTGAGATTCCCCTCCAGGGTGGTGTCTATGACGCCATTTTTTATCATCACGGTGTTGATAAAACCAATCTCGATAGCCAGCACGACCGATATCAACACCTGAGCCAACATAAAGCCTGCGATGGCTGCAACCCACCCCCAGAAATACTGCCGGGTCTGATCGAACAGCAGAAAGGCGATAAACAGAGGTCCTACCGCCACGATAGCCGTCGTCGATACTTTCAGGACAAACAGCGTAGCCACGGCAGCCAGTAAGAACGGGATACCTCCCAGCACATAAAACACCACTGCCTGAATACCCAGCCAAACTTTAGAAAAACTGGTTGCGAAGATATTGAAGTTCATGGCCCCTATCAGGGCTTTCAGGTTGGCACTGTAAACAACGATCAGACTGTCGATCTGGTTGGTTTGCGCGCCCTCCTGGCCGGACAAGATTCCCCCCATCCAGTTGGGCAAGCCAGTGATAAAGGGCACAATCGTTTGTACGTACCATTGCACACTGAACGCACACGCGGTGATGGCAGCCATTTTCATAATTTCTTTGGCCACATCCTCGAAGGCAACGTTCATCCCCCGGTACAGCCACTGCATGTTGCGAAGCGTGAAGTGGATCAACCACATCGTCCCGAAGAGCGCTCCAAGCCCCAGCATCACCTTGGCCATCCCGGTGACCAGGGCGCTTTGCAGGGCGGCATCAACGAAATTGAACAACGTCTGGGCTATCTTTGTTACGTCCATGCCGCCTCCGTTATTTTACTCGGGTGTAGGTAGTGTTATCGAAATAGACGACATCGCCTTCCAAACGCATGGTTAAAAGACCACCAACCATGCTTAAAACGGTGTCTGACTCTGCCTTACCTTCAAATAGCTGCGTCTCTTTTTCTCTTTTACCACTCCCCCAAATATCATCCGTGGTTTCAAGGTTTACGTGAAACATCTCTCCGTCTTTTGAGATATCCATGACAAAGGTTGGCTTGCCCATTCTTTTCATGTCTTCGCCAGTCCATCGCCCAACGAACCCTTGCCCTTTGCCATCAAAGCAACCTGACAGCGCCAGTGCAAACAACACCAAGCAAGAAAAAGCGGTCATTCTTTTAAACATGGGTCATCTTCCCTTTTGAATTTATTGGTTAATCACTCATAGCTGGGCCGAACGCTCGTTTTACCGTTCATGTAATCACGGAACGCCTGGGCCCGTTTTTCGTTTTCCATTTTCTCTTGCTGCTGCTGAAGCATCTGCATGTTGGCCAGCCGCATCTGCTGGTTTTGCAGCTCGATCAGCTCCTGCTGGTAGCGCAGCTGTAAATCCTCCTTCTGCTGTGGGGTCGTCACCTCGTTCAACCGGGCCCGTAGCAAATCGGCGTTCTTGACCCGTTCGGTACTGGCGTTGTAATTGCGTTCCAGCGCATCGGCAACCGACATCATCTGGTCGAATTTCTGCTGCACGCTGGCATTATCCGAGGTTAAGCCGTAGCGGTCACGCAAACTGGCGATGTCCCGTGCCGTGCCGTAGACCTCGGCCCAGTCCCCCATGGGCATCACCTTGTTCAAGGCCGGGTCGTTCAGGAACCCACCCAGCATGTCGTTGCCGGTGATGATGCTCTTGTAGTGGTTGTACTGCTGCGCGGTCTCGCGGATGGCGTCCTTGGCCGTGGTCAGTGCATCCATTGCCTGCTTGGCCTGGGCCAATGCATTCGCCCTCAGCGTGAGCAGGGTAGAGGGGTCCAGGACCGGAACGCCTGGTACTGCGGCGTGGGCAGCAGGCAGGGCGGCGGTCACTATGAGCGCGCTCAGCGCATAAGCCATCACGTGTTTGTTCATGATGAAACCTCCATTTCGTTGTGTTCCTGAAGGGCCTTCCAGGCTTTCTGAAAGGCCGGAAGCCAGCGCTGTGCATCTCGCGTGTTCATGGACTGGCGCAGGTTGTCGGCGTAGTCGAACGCGGGCAGCCACACTGCGGGGTCGTCGGTGTTCAACCATTGGCGCACGGCCTCGGCCACCAGGAATGCGTCTACCCATACCTTGGGATCGGTCGTGCCGAGGTGTTGCCGGATACGCTCGGCCACTGCCAGGTTCATTACCGTGGCCGACAGCAACGGCAACCAGTACTTGAGTGGGCCGCCCAGCTCCATCTTCAGCTTCACCGTCTGGTGACCCTGCTGCACCACCATTTCCCGGCTGAGTTTCCCCATGGCACGCACGGTGTCGAACAGCTTGCCCTTGACGCCAAACTTCGCGTAGCTATCGGCCTGGGCGTTTTTGTTGGGCAGCCAGATGGGCGTAATCACCTGCTGAATGACCGCCGGAGCATACTTCGTCGCCAGCGCTTGCTCGGGGTACTGGGTGTCCATGATCAGGATTTCCCCGCGCATGCGTCCGCTTTGCAGAACCTCCTGGATGGCGTCTGCCGTACTCTTGAAGGACAGCGGTGCCCAGTACTCGGCCACCACATTCAGCAGGAGGTTGCCGGGGCGGGCTTCGTGCATTTCGCGTTTCATGTAGAACAGCGTGTTCAGAAACGCCTCCATGACCTCGGGGTGTTTCTCGGCATAATTGTTTTTGAGTAACTGCGTGCAATCGAAAGCGAGACGCCGGTAGGTCTGCGCATCGAACTGGTTGACCGGCGAGTCCAGTACCCAGGCGTATTGCCCTACACGGCCTTCACCGGCCAGGCGACACCATTTCGATAGCCGGGTCCGCAAGCAGTTTTCGCCTTGCTCGGGGATGTTTCGCAGCAGCAATGACATGCTGCGATTGCGCACGTTGGTGTGCGCCATGACCGCCTCGATCGAGTCCTTGATCCTTTTCTGGTCAGCGTCATTGCTCTTGTCAGGACCACCGGCGCAGCACAGCACCAGGTCAAACAGCATTTGCCGCAACCCCGGACTGTCGTGAAACTGGAACGGGTTGACGCCGGTGAAGTGCCCCAGCTGCACGGTGTAATACTCGGCCCCCAATGCACACAGCAGGTGTTTCAGTGACTCGTTGTAGTCGATGCCGAAAATCAGCGGATCGAAGCGGCTGAGAAAGGTCAGCAGGGTGGCCTCAGCGGTGGTTTTACCGACCCCCGTCTGGCCCGTGAAGACCGCATGCCCTGGCAGCATTTCACCGAGGTTGTTCTGACCGGACGGGCTGTCGTGCACGTTGAGGACATACAACGCCTTGTTGGCCGTCAGCACGGGCATCACACCCGTTCCATCACCGATGGGGTTGCCCTTGACCTTGCCCGTGGGGGTGGAGTGCAGGGAAAAGCTGCACGCCAGGTTCTCGGTCGATTTCATCATGGGGTACATGGCCTCGGTCACACCGGGGAACTGCGTGTACCAGGTGTCGATGTTGCTCATGGTCGAACGCACAAAGGTCGCGTCACGCACCGTAAACACCGACGCCATTTTCGTGCCGTTCTCGATGGCCTGGTCCGGGGTCTTGCCGAAGACGATCAGCGAGGCGTGATAGCGACCAAACGCCTTGTCGCCCAGGGTGATGGCCTCGATGGCATTTTCAAGCTCCTCGGTTTGCTTTGAATCGCGCTCGACCGAACCCAGATCCGCCACGTGCTTTTTGAATTTGTCCTTGGCCTTGTTACGGTCTTCGAACAGAAACGTTTGCACCAGGGTGAACTCGAACTGCTGCTCGATGGCCTCGTCCCACATACCGGGGTAGGTCCCGCCACTGGGGTAGTCGCGCAGGTCAAAGGTCGTCGCGAAACGCTGGCCACCTCGGTTAGGACGGTTCTCGACGAAATCGTAGTTTTCGAAGTTGGTGACGCTATCAATGATCGCGTCCCCCAGGCGGGTATCGCTGACCAGTACGTCTTTTTCATGGCCGTTGATCAGCAGGCTGTAATAGCGCCCGATCTGCGAGAACAGCGCGCCGTGTTCGTTTTCCTCCAAGCCCATGATGACCGGGTCATATTCGGCCAGCAACGTAGAGGAAAGTGACAACAGGTCGCTCATACGCTCGATACCTTCATCCACCTCGCGGTACTTGAGGATCAGGGCAATGCTGTACCCGACCTGATAAAAGGTGCCGTTACGAAACGGTGCGGTGTAGGCGTCCACGAAGTCCTGGAGCGCGGGCAACGGCAAGATGTACGGCGTGTCCAGCTCGATGCCCGACCTGATAAAAGGTGCCGTTACGAAACGGTGCGGTGTAGGCGTCCACGAAGTCCTGGAGCGCGGGCAACGGCAAGATGTACGGCGTGTCCAGCTCGATGCCCGTCTTGGTGATGTAGGTTTGCAGCATCAGGTGCTTGCCTTCCTTTTTGCCCAAGGCCAGGAAGTAGCGGTTGAGGTTATGAAACAGGTGGACCAGTTCGTCATCACTGCGGGTTTCGCTGGAAACCCCCTTCAACTGGATCAGGCTCACCAGGCGATTGCCGGGCAGGGTCACCATGTGTTCGTGGACCGGATAGCGCATCAATGGCGCTTTCTTTTCCGGGGGCATAACGCTTTTGTGAAAATCGTGCGCCATAGAATTCATTCCATTGTGGGTTAAAGGGGGTCAGCAACAACGGTTTGCCGTACTTGAGGCTCAGCCAGAGACGCCGCCGCCCAAAGCGGATGCGGCGCAAATATTGAGGATCAATCAGGCCCACGACCCTCAAGGCTATGAGGGCAATCAGGAACGGGGCGGCAGCGAGCAGGCCCCACACCCAGGACAGCAGGAAGGTTGCGGCCACACCGAAGACCAGGCCGCCCATCAGCAAGCCCACCATCGGCATGATGGGGATGTTCCAGAACATCGCGGGCCGACTCATCGCGTTGTAGCTTTCGAAGGTCAGTTTCTTGAGTACTTCGTTACCGGCCATAAGCGCTCCTGGTCAACCCGGCACGCCGGTGCCGAACACCTGCCAGGCCGCTGTGCCGAGGAGCACAGACCCACCAACGACCAGCAGCACGCCAACCTGCTCGAGGTAGTCCATGAAGGTGTGCGAGCGGTCGCCCGTGGAGCGAGCAATCAGCCATTGGGCACCTGACCAGATCAGGCAAACCAGGCCCAGGGTGCCCGCGAGGGTATAAAGGCCCAGGCGGATATTGCTGCCCCACTGGTTCAACGTGCTCAGCCAGTCAGCGGAGGCGATGCCGGGCAGGCAGGCCACTGCCACCAGCAAAATGCAGAGTTCGCCTTTGTTGGGCACAAGGGTACGTTTGATCATCATTGATCCTCTTCAGGGAGATTTGAGGGTTGTTCAGGGGGTGAAGCCGGAACTACTGGTGCAGCGGATGGAGCAGAAACAGGCGGTGGCGCAGGTGGCAGATAACGCGGGTACTGGCGCAGCACGTCCCAGCTTTCGTAGGTCGGATCAACGGAGGACGCCGGGGCCTGGGCGCGCTGGAGCTGACTTGGCTCAGCTGAACCGCCTTCCAGCGCAGGGACCGTCACGGTGGTACCGCCTGCATTGGCCAACACCCGTTGCACGTGGCTGCTGCCGCCAAAAGCGGCCTCGGCCTTGAATCCGCGTTTGGGGTTGCCGCTGTAGTAGCAGGAAATGGCTTTGTGCAAGTTGCACGTGGCTGCTGCCGCCAAAAGCGGCCTCGGCCTTGAATCCGCGTTTGGGGTTGCCGCTGTAGTAGCAGGAAATGGCTTTGTGCAACGCTGCCTGCCGGTTGGGCTCCTTGGCGCTGGCTACTGCGTAGCACTGCTCAAGAACAGTGGCGGCCATGCGCAGGTTGGTGCAGGGTTCAAATACCGGTTCAGGCCGGCTGACATCGAAATGCTGCCGGTTGATTTGGCCCAGGCCGATGCTGAAATTAGCGCCCTCCTCCACCAGCTGCTTCACCACCAATACAGCTTCATCCAGGCTTTGCGGTTGACGCGGCAACACTCTGCCGACCACGCCAATGGCATAGGGATTGAAGGAGGATTCTGTCTTGACGATGGGGGTAAGCGTGGCTGGGTGTATCGAGGGAGCGCATTGCATGGCCAGGGCCAGAAAGGCACTGGTGGTGAGCATGTTAAAAACTCCTGAGTTACGGAACGACTACTTTCTTGCAGCCTCTGCAATGAGCTCCTGAACGGCCTGCTCCAAATAGTTATCGATCAGGTAGCGAGCGAGCTCCGAGGGTGAAATCTGCCTGGAGCTTTGGGTTTCATAGCTCACCCGTATCGCAGCTTTGTTCAGCGCCTCCACCCTGGCCGGGCGGATATAAACGCTTACTGTCTTGGTGGTTGTTTCATCTTCGGATGACGCCATGGGAACTCCTAAGGGCTGTGAGAACGCAAAAAAACACCGCCAGGCAAGACCTGGCGGTGAAATGGGAAATCGTGGGAAGTAGTAATGCCTAGGCGGCACGTACCCTCGAATAGCAAAGGGTTCCGTGGCGCCTGACAAGGCGCTCCAGCGCTGCGTCCTGGGCCAGCAGCGCAAGGAAAGCCGCTCTGCGCGCAGCATCAGATTTCATGTCGATGATCAGACGCAGCGTTTTTTCCAGCTCTGTCGGCAAATTACGAAACTCGATGCAGTCAAGCTGACGGTTAGAACGAACAGGGCAGCCTGCGGCTGCAAATTGTGGGATTTTGAAATCGGTTATCATAGCCGAAATTGAGTCGATCCCTCCTCAGCACAGGCTTACACATGGCGTCAGAGACCAAAAAACGTAAACGGGCGAGCCGGGCAAAAGCCAAGGCAAAGCAGACCCGTCTCCAACGCGCCGGGCATACTACCTTCGT
>NZ_LKBW01000045.1 GCF_002699855.1 Pseudomonas amygdali
CAGGATGCAGGCCGCCAAGGCAGCGTAAGTGGATAATTGTCCAACCTTCGGGGGGCATACCAAACGCCAGCAGGAAGATCACCAATGAGGTGCCCACAAAGTGCAGGCGCCGACTGGTACTGCTGCTGTGCTCGGCGAGGTAGAAAGGATAGAACTCGGCAAAGCTTGAGAAACGCTTGATGGTATCCACGGCGCGCACCCTCGTGTAGGCTCTTGTTGTTATACACAAATTTAGCCGACTGTCGTGCCGATGTGGAGCGTGGGCACGATGGACGTGACTAGCTTGCTGATGTTTACGACTATCGTGCCAATGCTCCGCGTTGGCATAAGGCATTACCCCGCGGAGCGTGGGAACGAGAATCTGAGTCGAACCTCAATCCACCTGACATCACAGAACCGCTGTGCAACGCAGAGCACTTCTCGACCCGTCAGCAAAAACGCAACAAAACATGGCACAGTTGCCCTGAAAAATGGCACATTGGCGCGCCTTGGTACGCGTGACACATCTTGTAATCATCCGTCCGGGGTAACCTGAAAACCTTTTTACGGATGAATACCCATGGCGACCAGCGCTCAGCCCGTGACGGCGAAGGCCTCGACCCCCCCTCAAGCCAGCCCGCTGGTGATGCGCATTATTGGTGCCGTTGCCCTTGCTCACCTGATCAACGACCTGATTCAGGCCATTCTTCCGTCGATCTACCCGATGCTCAAGGCCAGCTACGACTTGAGCTTCACCCAGATCGGCCTGATTACCCTGACGTTTCAGATCACAGCATCGCTGCTGCAGCCCTGGGTCGGTTATTACACTGACCGCCATCCTAACCCCCTGGTACTGCCTGTAGGGTCGATCTGTACGCTGGTCGGCATTGTGATGATGTCGATGGTGGGCAGTTTTCCATTGATTCTGCTGGCTGCCGCCTTGATCGGCATCGGTTCTTCGACATTCCACCCGGAAGCTTCGCGTATCGCGCGACTGGCTTCTGGTGGTCGTTATGGGCTCGCGCAGTCGACCTTTCAGGTGGGCGGCAACACCGGCTCCGCGTTCGGGCCATTGCTGGCGGCGGCGATCATCATCCCGTTCGGCCAGGGCAACGTGGCCTGGATCGGCTTGTTCGCATTGTTCTCGCTGGGTTTGCTGTATGCGATAAGCCGCTGGTATCGCGCGCACCTCAACCTGTTCAAACTCAAGGCAGGTCAGGCGGCCACTCATGGACTGTCCAGAAAACGCGTGATTGCCTCACTGGCAGTGCTGGCATTTCTGGTGTTTTCCAAGTTCTTCTACATGACCAGCCTGACCAGCTATTTCACCTTCTACCTGATCGAGAAGTTTGACCTGTCAGTCGCCAGCTCGCAGTTGCATTTGTTCCTGTTTCTGGGCGCAGTGGCGGCCGGGACCTTTTTCGGCGGTCCGATCGGCGACCGCATTGGCCGCAAGGCCGTGATCTGGTTTTCGATCCTTGGCGCTGCACCGTTCACCCTGGCCCTGCCTTATGCAGACCTGTTCTGGACCAGCGTGCTCAGCGTGATCATTGGCTTTGTACTGGCGTCGGCTTTTTCCGCCATCGTCGTCTACGCCCAGGAGCTTGTACCTGGCAACGTGGGCATGATTGCCGGGCTTTTCTTTGGCCTGATGTTCGGCTTCGGCGGCATTGGCGCAGCCTTGCTCGGCTATCTGGCTGACAGCCACGGCATTCTATTCGTCTACACGTTGTGCTCATACCTGCCGCTGCTTGGCATCCTCGCCATTCTTCTACCCCGGACCAAATAATGCTGATAGCAACGCTGATCTTCCTGTTCACCATTACGCTGGTCATCTGGCAGCCCAAAGGCCTGAGCGTAGGCTGGAGTGCGGTACTCGGGGCGGTTCTGGCGTTGCTGACAGGGGTTGTGCACCTCAGCGACATCGCTGTGGTGTGGGGCATCATCTGGAATGCCACGGCGACGTTCATTTCGCTGATCATTATCACGCTGTTACTGGATGAGGCGGGTTTCTTTGCCTGGGCCGCGCTGCATGTGGCGCGCTGGGGCAAGGGTAAGGGACGTCGTCTGTTCGCCCTGTTCGTGTTGTTCGGTGCGCTGGTATCAGCCTTGTTCGCCAACGACGGTGCCGTGCTGATTCTCACGCCTATCGTCATTGCCATGATGCTGGCGTTGCGCTTCTCCGCTGCGTCGACCCTGGCGTTCGTCATGGCGGCCGGCTTCATTGCCGATACGGCCAGCCTGCCGCTGGTGGTATCGAATCTGGTGAACATCGTTTCGGCGGATTACTTCAAGATCGGTTTCAACCGTTACGCAGCCGTCATGGTGCCGGTGAACCTGGCCAGCGTCGCCGCCACTCTGGCCGTGCTGCTGATTTTGCTGGTGGGCTGTTTCGCTCTTGAGCCGCTGGGCATCCCGATCAGTGCGATTTCGTCGGTCTGCGCGTTGCTGCTGCTCGCCATTGCCGCCAAAGGGCATACGATCAAGACGCGCAAGGTGATGAAAGAAGCGCCGTGGCACATCGTGGTGTTTTCGCTGGGCATGTACCTGGTGGTTTATGGTCTGCGCAACGCCGGACTCACCGGTTATCTGGCCAGTCTGCTGGACTGGTTTGCCGGCTATGGCATCTGGGGCGCAGCGATGGGCACCGGCGTCATGACCGCGTTTCTGTCTTCGATCATGAACAACATGCCCACCGTGCTCGTAGGGCTGCTGTCCATCGATGCAAGCCATGCCAGCGGGGCCATTCAGGAAGCGATGATCTACGCCAACGTGATCGGCAGCGACCTGGGGCCAAAAATCACCCCGATCGGCAGTCTGGCGACGCTGCTCTGGCTGCATGTGCTGGAGCGCAAGGGAATCACCATCAGTTGGGGCTACTACTTCAAGGTCGGCATCGTACTGACCGTGCCGGTGTTGCTGATTACACTGGCTGCGCTGGCACTTCGATTGAGTTGAGCAGGTGGCTGGTGTCGGCCAGATTCGGCCACATGTCCGACACCAGAAACAGGCGCTCGGCTTCTTCCCAGTTGCCCTCGGTATTCTCTTTCAGGCGCACCAGCAATTGCGCCGGGGCCAGCGGGTCGAGTTCGGCCAGCCAGTCGCGTAGCTGCTGATCGCTCCACACATCGTGGTAAAGCGCTGGTGCCAGCCAGGCATGACGCGGCAGGGGCTGCCAGCGTCCGGGGCTGCTTTGCGCCACAAACCGCTTCCAGTCACGTTGATGCAACCAGCGGCCCTTGAGATGCTGCGGGTGAACACCTGCGGGCGATTCGCATGAGCCTGGCCACGGATACAGCAGATAACCGCCCAGCCACAACTGCGCGCTGAAGGCCTCGACACCCAGCGCTGCCAGGGCCGCTCGGCTTTCCGGACGTGCAGACATCGGCAACTGATGCTGGCTCAGGTGGGCAAGCTTGCGGTCCAGCCGATCCTGGCAGCCAGGCCCCAGCCAGCTGGCCGGGTCGCGGCCGTCTCCGTCCTGCGGCCCTAGGTAGAGCTTGATTGCCAGTTCGACGTGATGCACGCCTTCACGATCACGCAGCAGCATGTCCAGTTCGCCCAGCGTCTGGCTGCCGAGCCGGATCGGCAGGTTGGCGGCAATGATCTCCACCCCCGGCGCGTGCTGCACCGCGAACTGCCAGAGCCGTTCGTAATAGCGGCCCAGCCGGCGTGTGGTTGCCAGCGCCAGCCAGTCTTCCAGCGGGCGACTGTCACGGTCGAGTTGCCAGAGAAAGTCCGCCAGTCGCTGCGGGTCCTGTACCCAGTCACTGCCGGCCAGCGGATGACGCTGTGGCCACGGCGCGACTTCCAGCATGGGCGGCGCGAGGATCACCCAGGCAAGGTCGCGCACTTCGGAGTGCCTTAGTTGGCGGGGGAGGTCGATCAGGCTGGGGAATAGGGTCATGTGCCGAGGATAGCGTGAGTTGAGGTTCAGGTGAGCTGATTGTGAAGGTGAAAAGATGCGGTGCTATTCAACGGGCCTGGCCAGTCCGAGAAAATCAGGGTCTTCACCACCGGGGCAGGGCGAGAATCGCTTGACGTCGGTTGCCCCCTTGACGTTCAGGTCGATGCGGCCGTTGGCATCTATGAAGATTGTAGTCTCTGGCCATTGCGGATCTATGTTTACGCAACCGCTGATTCCTGCGTTGTCCCACCATTGGAAATACATGAAGAAATCTTTTTTTTGAAATATATGGCCGCTGTCCCCAGTTGCTCCGCCAGGCCTTATGCCACCTCTGCTTATGCGATGATCGGTAATCCATGTATAGCTAAGCTCTCCGTCTGCCTTGTCTGAGTAATAGACGCTTACGTAGGGCGTAGCGAAATCCCATAGTGCGAGGATGAGAAAGGTCGCCGTTAACTTCGGCCAGCGGGCTATGGCGTGTATCAGGATTTTTCGGTTCATGCAGTGCTCTTGTTTTCAGTCGCGTTGAAGCATGAGTGCACTCTTACTCCTTTACCCCAACTGCTCTTGGGTATCTGTGGTTCATCTCGTCAGCGATGTAGCGGGTCAGTTCTTCCATTTGATCCGGGTGGTTGCAGGCTGGCGCTATGGCTGTGTTGGAAGTTGCAGGTGGGAATAGTGCTTCAGCCGCTTTGGCGTTCTCCTGTAATCCCGGATCGTTCACAAGCTGATTCAGCTTCGGTTCGTCCAGTGTGCCGTCCTTGCGAAGGATGCCGAGCCTGGAGAAATCTATGGCTGGGCCAGCGGCATCGCCGAAGTCGGAGCCGCCACCCACATCGGTGCTGCCGGAAATGATCGTTCCGCCGTGGCTGGTCGGGCTGCCCAGGTGGGCCATCGGACGACCGTTGATGAGGATCGAGGGAAAGCCGGTGACGATCACCGCGCCGCAGCCGCACATATCGCCTACTCTGGCGGCGGACATGCCGTTGATCAGGGTGTCGGAGGAGGCTGTGACAATCGGGGTGCAACCGTGGCCCGGCAACGGGCAGAGGTGCATGTCGCCCTGGCGGCCTGAGGGAATCATGTGTCGTCCTTAGGTGTATTGAAAACGGACGAAGCTAATGAACATCTTCTGTGGGGTATGTAAGGCAAATCCGGTTTTTTTGCGGGAATTCGCTCATTCGTTCAGAGCCAATCTGCTGATTGAAACGCTTCGTGATGAGGCGTTTCGCTTGATCTTTACGTGCCGGTTTGCTGCTACCGGGCCGTTTCGCCCATAATCGCTGTTTTAAGTCGTCTCGAAACCGCAGCAGGAGCCTCATGGAGCAATTTCGCAATATCGGCATCATCGGTCGCCTGGGCAGTGTTCAGGTGCTCGATACCGTTCGCCGACTCAAGAGATTCCTGCTGGACCGCCACCTGCACGTCATTCTTGAAGAGACGATTGCCGAAGTCCTGCCCGGTCATGGCCTGCAAACCTCGTCGCGCAAGATGCTCGGTGAAGTCTGTGACATGGTCATCGTGGTCGGTGGCGATGGCAGCCTGTTAGGCGCTGCACGGGCACTGGCCAGGCACAACGTTCCGGTACTGGGTATCAACCGCGGCAGTCTGGGCTTTCTGACCGACATTCGTCCTGACGAACTGGAGGTCAAATGCGCTGAAGTGCTCGACGGGCACTATCTGGTCGAAAACCGCTTCCTGCTTCAGGCCGAAGTGCGCCGCCACGGTGAGGCCATCGGTCAGGGCGATGCGCTCAACGACGTTGTGCTGCACCCCGGCAAGTCCACGCGCATGATCGAGTTCGAGATCTATATAGATGGTCAGTTTGTGTGCAGTCAGAAGGCCGATGGCCTTATCGTCGCCACGCCGACCGGATCGACAGCCTATGCGCTGTCGGCGGGCGGGCCGATCATGCATCCCAAGCTCGACGCCATCGTTATCGTGCCGATGTACCCGCACACCTTGTCCGGGCGGCCCATCGTGGTCGACGGCAACAGCGAGCTGAAAATCGTGGTGTCCAAGGACATGACCATTTATCCGCAAGTGTCCTGCGATGGCCAGAATCACTTTACCTGCGCACCGGGTGACACCATCACGGTCAGCAAGAAACCGCAGAAGCTGCGTCTGATTCACCCGCTGGATCACAATTATTACGAAGTCTGCCGCACCAAGCTCGGCTGGGGCAGCAAGCTCGGCGGCGGGGGCGATTAATGCTCGATCCGGCGCGTGGCTACGATCTGATCGGTGACGTGCACGGGTGCGCCCATACCCTGGAGCACTTGCTGGAGCTTCTCGGCTACCGTCTGCAGGCTGGCGTCTGGCGTCACCCTGAGCGTATTGCGATTTTCCTCGGCGACATCATTGACCGTGGCCCGCGTATTCGCGAGTCGCTGCATATCGTCCGCGATATGGTTCAGGCCGGTCATGCCCTGTGCATCATGGGCAACCATGAGTTCAACGCGCTGGGCTGGATGACGCCAGCCTTGCCGGAAAGCGGTCATGAGTTCGTGCGTGAGCACACCCCGCGCCATGCCCGGCTGATCGGCGAAACCCTGGCGCAGTTCGAGCGCTATCCGGATGAATGGAGCGATTTCGTCAACTGGTTCTATGAGCTGCCGCTGTACATGGACGCCGGTCGCTTCAGGGTGGTGCATGCCTGCTGGGATGCGACTCTGATCGATCCGTTGCGCGGCCTGCATGGCACCGGCTGTATCGACAAGCATTTTGTCCAGGCCTCGGCAGTGCCCGGCAGCTTTGCCAGCAATGTGTTCAACCGTCTGCTGCGCGGCACCGACATGCGTTTGCCGCACGGTCTTACCCTGACCGGCGGCGACGGGCTGACCCGCGAGTTCTTTCGTACCAAGTTCTGGGAAGATGACCCGCAGACCTATGGCGACGTGGTATTTCAGCCCGACCCGCTGCCTGAAGGCGTAGCCAAGACCCCGCTGTCCACGTCCGAAAAAAACGCATTGCTGCGTTACGGTATCAATGAGCCGCTGCTGTTTGTCGGTCATTACTGGCGCAGCGGCGTCCCCGCGCCTATCCGGCCTAATCTGGCCTGTCTGGATTACAGCGCCGTGCTCTACGGCAAGCTGGTCGCCTATCGGCTGGACCAGGAAACACAGATCGACCCGGACAAATTCGTCTGGGTCGACGTGCAGCGTCCCGAGGTTTCAGAATGAGTGCTGTTGCAGTCCTGCGGTTGCCGTTGACCACCAACCTGAGCGGGTTTGTCAGCCTGTTGCAGCGCTTGCGGATTCCCCACAGGGTCAGCGAAGAGGCTGGCGAGCAGGTACTTTGGGTGCCGGATGCGCCGCAACTGGCCGATGAGGTGCGCGAGTTGTACACGCGCTTTCCTGAAGGGGACGAGCATTTTCAACTGGCGCAAGACGCCCCAAACGTGACGTACAAGTCGCCGGGCCTGATCGAGCAGCTACGCAACAGCCCGGTAACGGCCCTGGTATTGCTGGTCACCCTGCTGGTGGCGGGCATGACGCTGCTGGGCGACAACCTCGAAGTCATCCGCTGGCTGACCTTTCAGGATTTCCGGATCAGTGGCGAGTACGCGACGTTTCTGCCGTTGTCCGACAGCCTGGCCGCCGGGCAATGGTGGCGGATCGTCTCACCTATGCTGATTCACTTCGGCATCCTGCACCTGGCCATGAACGGCATGTGGTTCTGGGAACTGGGCAGGCGCATCGAAATTCGTCAGGGCGGTCTGTCTTTATTGCTGCTCACGCTGCTGTTTTCAGCTGTTTCAAATTACGTGCAGTACCTGTTCAGCGGCCCAAGCCTGTTTGGCGGACTGTCCGGCGTGCTGTATGGCCTGCTCGGGCATTGCTGGATTTTCCAGATGCTGGCGCCCAACCCGGTCTATCGCCTGCCGCGCGGGGTATTGATCATGATGCTCATCTGGCTGGCGCTATGCCTGTCCGGCCTGGTGAGCATGCTCGGTTTTGGCGAGATCGCCAACGGCGCGCATGTCGGCGGTCTGATCATCGGTTGTGCTACCGGCCTGGTCGGCGGTGCGATTGCGCGCCGCAAGTCGTAAAATTACCCGCTATTTTCTGGAGTGCGCCATGTCGTCTTTTATAGAAATGATCGAAAACATCACCCCGGATATCTACGAAAGCCTGAAGCTGGCCGTGGAAATCGGCAAATGGTCCGATGGCCGCAAGCTTACTCAGGAACAGCGTGAGCTGTCGTTGCAGGCGCTGATCGCCTGGGAAGTGCAGAACCTGCCGGAAGACCAGCGCACGGGCTACATGGGGCCGCAGGAATGCGCCTCCAAATCAGCGCCAGTGCCCAATATCCTGTTCAAATCGGATGCTATTCATTGATCGAAATTGGTCGCGGAGCAGTCAACAAAATGTCGGCGCGTCAGGATGATGCGTCATGTGTGCAATACGCTTTTCGTCTGGGCGAGACCGAGATTGCGGTCAACCCGCTGATCGGCAAGACGCTGCGCCTGGAGTTTCTTGGTGCCATTCATTGCAGTCATTGCGGGCGCAAGACCAAGTCCAGTTACAGCCAGGGCTACTGCTACCCGTGCATGCTCAAGCTGGCGCAATGCGACATGTGCATCATGAGCCCGGAAAAATGCCATCACGATCAGGGCACCTGTCGCGATCCGGCATGGGGCGAACAGTTCTGCATGACCGATCACATCGTCTACCTGGCCAATTCGTCAGGCGTGAAGGTCGGTATTACCCGGTCCACGCAGTTGCCGACCCGCTGGCTGGATCAGGGCGCAAGTCAGGCGTTGCCGATTCTGCGTGTGGCCACCCGTCAGCAGTCCGGCTTTGTCGAAGACCTGCTGCGCAGTCAGGTGGCCGACCGTACCAACTGGCGTGCGCTGCTCAAAGGTGATGCCCAGCCGGTCGATCTCAAGGCCATTCGCCAGGAATTGTTCGACAGTTGCGGCGGGGGCCTGCTGGGATTGCAAGAACGATTCGGTCTGCAAGCCATCCAATTGCTACATGACGCCGAGCCTGTCGAGTTTCGTTACCCGGTCGAGGCGTATCCGACCAAGATTGTCAGCTTCAACCTGGACAAGAACCCGATTGCCGAAGGCACGCTGCTGGGGATCAAGGGCCAATACCTGATTTTCGATACCGGCGTGATCAATATTCGCAAGTACACGGCCTATCAGCTGGCCGTGCATCAGTAGAAGGATCCCAGCATGCGCACCGAGCAACCGAAAATGATTTACCTGAAGGACTTCCAGGCTCCCGAGTACCTCATCGATGAGACGAACCTGACCTTCGAACTGTTCGACGACCACTCGCTAGTCCACGCCCAACTGGTCATGCGCCGCAACCCCGAGCGTGGCGCAGGCCTGCCGCCGCTGGTGCTGGACGGTCAGCATCTGGAACTGGTCTCGGTCAAACTGAACGATGTGGAGCTGAGCGCTGCGGATTATCAACTGACAGAAGATCACCTGACGCTGCATCCGCAAGCCGAAAGCTTCACGGTCGACAGCACCGTGCGCATTCATCCTGAAACCAATACCGCGCTGGAAGGCCTGTACAAATCCAGCGGCATGTTCTGCACCCAGTGCGAGGCCGAAGGCTTTCGCAAGATTACCTACTACCTCGACCGCCCCGACGTGATGAGCAAGTTCACTACCACGCTCAGCGCCGACAAGCAGAATTTCCCTATTCTGCTCTCCAACGGCAATCCGATTGCCAGTGGTGAAGAAGAGGGTGGACGGCACTGGGCGACGTGGGAAGACCCATTCATGAAGCCGGCTTACCTGTTCGCGCTGGTGGCCGGTGATCTGTGGTGCATCGAAGACACCTTTACCACCATGGGCCAGCGGGAAGTCACCCTGCGCATCTATGTCGAGCCAGAAAACGTCGACAAGTGCCAGCACGCCATGACCAGCCTGAAGAAATCCATGCGCTGGGATGAAGAAACCTACGGTCGTGAGTATGACCTGGACATCTTCATGATTGTCGCGGTCAACGACTTCAACATGGGCGCGATGGAGAACAAGGGCCTCAATATCTTCAACTCCAGTGCCGTACTGGCGCGTGCCGAGACTGCGACCGATGCCGCGCATCAGCGGGTCGAAGCGATCGTTGCCCACGAATACTTCCACAACTGGTCGGGCAACCGCGTGACCTGCCGTGACTGGTTCCAGCTGTCGCTCAAGGAAGGCTTCACGGTGTACCGCGACGCCGGTTTCTCGGCGGACATGAACTCGGCCACGGTCAAGCGTATTCAGGACGTTGCTTACCTGCGAACTCACCAGTTTGCCGAAGACGCAGGCCCGATGGCCCACGCAGTGCGTCCGGACAGCTTCATCGAAATCTCCAACTTCTACACCCTGACCGTTTACGAAAAGGGTTCGGAAGTGGTTGGCATGCTCCACACCCTGCTGGGCGCCGAAGGCTTCCGCAAGGGCAGTGATCTGTATTTTGAACGCCATGACGGCCAGGCCGTGACCTGCGACGACTTCATCAAGGCCATGGAAGACGCCAACGGCGTCGACCTGACCCAGTTCAAGCGCTGGTACAGCCAGGCGGGTACGCCGCGTCTGGCGGTCAGCGAGTCGTATGACGCTGCTGCGAAAACCTACAGCCTGACTTTCCGGCAGAGCTGCCCAAGCACACCAGGCCAGCCTGGCGATCAGAAACAGCCGTTTGTGATTCCGGTCGAACTGGGGCTGCTGGACAGCAAAGGCGGCGAGATTGCTCTGCGTCTGGCGGACGAAACCGCAGCTTCCAGCACCACGCGAGTGCTCTCGGTTACCGGGTCCGAGCAGACCTTCACCTTCGTTGACGTTGCCGAAAAGCCACTGCCGTCACTGCTGCGCGGTTTCTCTGCGCCGGTCAAGCTGAGCTTTCCGTATGACCGTGATCAACTGATGTTCCTGATGCAACACGACAGCGACGGTTTCAACCGTTGGGATGCCGGTCAGCAACTGTCGGTTCAGGTATTGCAGGAGCTGATCGGTCAGCACCAGCAAGGTCAGGCACTGGTCATGGACCAGCGTTTGATCACTGCGCTGGGCACCGTGCTGGCGGATGAGCGTCTGGATCAGGCGATGGTCGCAGAAATGCTCTCGTTGCCGGGTGAGGCTTATCTCGCCGAGATCAGCGAGGTGGCGGATGTCGATGCCATTCACGCCGCTCGCGAATTTGCTCGCCAACAACTGGCCGATGGCCTGTTTGACAGTCTGCTGACACGCTACAAGGCCAACCGCGAGGTATCCAGGGCCACGCCATACGTCGCCGAGTCCACGCATTTCGCCCGTCGCGCGCTGCAGAACATTGCGCTGTCGTACCTGATGCTTAGCGGCAAACCTGAAGTACTGGCGGCGACCATCGACCAGTTCGATACCAGTGACAACATGACCGAGCGCCTGACTGCGCTGGCGGTGCTGGTCAATTCGCCGTTTACGGCCGAACGCGACAAAGCGCTCGCCGTGTTCGCCGAGAACTTCAAAAGCAACGCGCTGGTCATGGATCAATGGTTCAGCGTACAGGCGGTCAGCACTCAGCCGGGCGGCCTGCAACGCGTGCAGGAACTGATGAAGCATCCTGCATTCAGCATCAAGAACCCGAACAAGGTCCGCGCCCTGATCGGTGCATTTGCCGGGCAGAACCTGATCAATTTCCACGCAGCGGACGGCTCCGGCTATCGCTTCCTCGCGGACCTTGTGATCGAGCTGAACGCCCTGAACCCGCAGATCGCCTCCCGCCAATTGGCACCACTGACCCGCTGGCGCAAATACGACAGCGCCCGTCAGGCGCTGATGAAGGCCGAGCTGGAGCGTATCCTCGCCTCCGGCAAACTGTCGGCGGACGTGTATGAAGTGGTGAGTAAAAGCCTGGCTGAATAAGGGTTGCCCAGTGCCTGACAGGCACTTGTGAGAAAGGCGCTGTCCGCTGATGCGGACAGCGCTTTTTTTTGGAGTGTGCGTCGCCGTGCGGTGTTTTGACTATCGTGCCAACGCGGGGCGTGGGAACGAGAATTTTGGCGTCCATAAAAATCTCACATGTGATGCGTATCTATCTTCAAAAACATCTGATACGTTGCTCACCTGATCCACGGCCAGCAGCAAGGGGGAAGCGCCAATGCCTCGTAAAACCCAGGGCGATAACGCAGCGGTCCCGGCCAAGGCTTCGAAGAGCTCCACCGATTACATGCGTGAAATGCGTCTGCGACTCAAAGAGGCGGGGCTGGTGAAGCGCGAATTCTGGATCCGGCCGGAAAATGTCGATGCCTTGCGGGGGATCGAAAAAGCTTTAAGACAGCCCTTTTTGGGCGACAGAATAAAACTGGAGGATTTCATGACCGAGAATACCCACTGGACCATCAGCTCTCTGCAGAAGGCACTTTGCGAACTGGAGCTGGTGACGAACGGCAAGATCGAGCTCGATGTGACCGAGGGCGATGCCTCGGGCATCAGGCTGACCATGGCCGAGTATGGCGACCTGCCGATTTATATCGCGGTGGAAGGCGAGCAGATTCTCGCCGATGCGACCTTGATCGAGGTGAACAAGATCAAGAATGTGCAGGCGTTCAACGATGTCGTCCTGCGCAGCCGCGATCTGTTTCCGCTGTCATCGGTCGGTATCGAAAAGCTGGGTGACGGTCAGGAAGTCTACTGCCTGTTTGGCGCGTTGAGCGCAGCATCGTCGCTCACAGTAGTCGTGCAGGAAATCCTTACCCTCGCGGACAACGTGATCCGTGCGGCCGATGCTTTTGAAGATCATTTCATCTACTGAACAGCGCTGTCAGGCGGAGAACATTCATGACTACGAGTATCTGGAAAAAACTGGTGACCGCCGTTCGTGGTGGCGCTTCCGAAGTGGGCGAGTCGATTGCCGATGCCAATGCCATCCGCATTCTGGATCAGGAAATTCGTGACGCCGACAATGCGCTGGTCAAGGCCCGCGACGGGCTGATTACCATCAAGGCCAAGCACAAGCTCTCGGCACAGCGTCTTGAAGAACACGCCACCAGCATCGCCAACTGGGAAGGCCGCGCCATGCAGGCTCTGAACAAGGGTGAAGAAGCGCTGGCTGTGGAGTGCGCGAACAAGATCGCCGAGATCGAGGCCCTGCGTGATCAGGAGCAGGAACTGGCCGATCAGTTCAACAAGCAGGTCAGCCTGCTGCAAGAACAGGTGGTCAAGGCCGAATCGCGAATCAAGAGCCTCAAGCAGCAGGTCGAGATGGCCAAGGCCCGTGAAACCGTGCAAAAAGCTCGCGTTGCAACGGCCACTGCAACCGGTGGTGCCAGCGGCGCAGTCGAAACCGCAGTAGGCTCGCTGGCGCGTCTCAAGCAACGTCAGGATGAACAGGACGCCAAGCTCGAAGCGGCCGAAGAACTGGCCAGCCAGTCCAGCGGCAGCGATCTGGAGCGTCGTCTGCAGGATGCCGGTATTGGTGCCAAAAGTGGTGGTGCGCAAGATGTGCTGGCACGTCTGAAAGCCAAAAACCAGACGCCGGCTCAGTAAGCGAAGCCACAGGGCAGGCGAGGGTGGTGAATGGAGTTTTCCAAACGACTCAAGGTCATCCTCGCCCTGGCAGCAGTTATGATTGCGGTGCAAGTACTGAACTCGATCACCGGCAACGGCCTTGAACCGCCCCGGGTTTCTCGGAGACCCTTTTGTTTGAGTCATGCCACCTGGGCAGACTCGG
>NZ_LKBW01000046.1 GCF_002699855.1 Pseudomonas amygdali
ATCAGCTCTTGGGGAATCGAGGGCAACTCCCTCGCTGTTGCATTGGCGGACTTCTTTTTGGTCGGCATACATGCACCTCTAGCTACATGTTATGACCGAACACAAAATTTCTGACAGTCTCGAACAACAACCCGGATCGCGTTGCCGAGGAATGGGCTTACACAGCCGAAGTCCTGCATCTGACTCCACCGCCGCCGGTGAACAAGACAGGTAATGCTCCAACACCTGCACCTGCTGCACAGCCAGCGAAAAGCAATCCAGCCAGTGACATGGCGCTCTAAGGCTTTCACAGCTTGAAGCAAAGCCCCGCCAGACAATGTCTGGCGGGGCTTTTTTGTAATTGGCGCCTTCTGGCCGAAAAAACAGTTAAAGCCACGCGTCCTCTTGGCACCTGTTATGGTGGCACACCTCCTTCACTCTCTGGCTTGCATCAGCAGAGCTGTATTATCCAGGTCTCCACGCCGCACCTTCGCGGCAACCTCGCATTTTCTTGCGCTGTCCATCCGGGCTGTTGGTCGCTCAAAGTTTTGTCGCGGCTGACAAAAACTATCCGAATCGCTCTTTGTGCTTAACGACTGCATGTCGTACCAAGGCAGCGGCAGGCTGTTTCCGGTTGAAATACCCTATGGAGTTCACGCAAATGATCGAGCCCATGCTCGCTGCAGGCCCAGATGCAGCGCTTGAAGCCGCGCTTGCCGAGTGTGCCCGTGAACCGATTCGGGTGCCCGACGCAATCCAGCCTCATGGCGTGTTGCTCAGCGTTGCAGGCAACCCGCTGTGTATCGAACAAGTCAGCGCCAATTGCGCAAATGAGCTTGGGCTGGACAGCGACGCGTTGCTGGGCAGGCCCCTGTCATTGCTGTTATCGCCCGAGCAGGCGACGATTATCGAAAATGCGTACCACCACCCTGCTGCTCCACACATTGATCCGATACGACTGACGCTGGGAAGCGCTCACTACAGTGCTTCGCTGCACCGTACCGATGACGTGCTGATTATCGAACTGGAACCCTTCGTCGAAGCCGACCACGAACAGTCCAGAATCATTACCCGTGTGTTGCGCAACCTGCAGGCAGCGACCACGCTGGAAACGCTGTTCGATATCAGTGTTCACGAGATTCAGGCACTTACCGGCTACGACCGGGTGATGATTTACCGGTTCGAGCCCGAGGGGCATGGCAAAGCCGTTGCCCAGGCGTTGACCGGGCTATTACCCAGTTACAGTGGTTTGAACTTCCCAGGCTCGGATATTCCTGCCCAGGCGCGAGAGCTGTATCGTTTGAACTGGATTCGGGTGATTCCGGACGCAACCTACGTTCCCGTCCCCCTGATACCGACACTGCGACCTGCAACAGGCCAGCCACTCGATCTGGGCTTCTCGACGCTGCGTAGCGTGTCCCCTGTTCACTGCGAATACCTCAAGAACATGGGCGTGCGCTCATCGATGAGCATCTCGCTGCTGGACGGCGGCGAACTTTGGGGTCTTATCGCCTGTGGGCATCCTGAACCGCTGCTGGTGTCCAGAGAGCTGCGCGATGCCTGTGCAATGATCGGGCAACTGTTGTCGGTGAAAATTTCCGCAATTGTTGCAACTGATATCCAGCGCGAACGGGAAGAGAAAGTTGTCCTGCTCGGGCAACTGGCAGACGCAATGAGTCGTGCCGACCATGAAATCCTCGACGGCCTGGTGAGCCGACCCGAACTGCTTCAGTCCTTGACACTGGCGGACGGCGTCGCGGTTCTGATTGACGACCGGGTTCACCTGTTCGGCGTATGCCCTACGACCGAGCAGGTGCAAGCGCTGTACCTCTGGATTCGGGACACAGGGCTGGCACGCCAGCGGTCGACGCAGCGAACGACAGGCTTGCAGGGTCTGGGTGTTTTTCATACCCACTCCATGCACAAGGAGTATCCCGAAAGCGCGGCCTACAGAGATGTCGCGAGCGGCGTGATTGCCTTTACATTGCCCAAGCCTATTGATAACGCGGTCATGTGGTTTCGTGCTCAGCTCACCTCGACAATGAACTGGAGCGGAAACCCGGCCCACCATGTGAGTACCAGCCCGGAAGGCTCCGCACGCCACCGCTTGCGCCCGAGACAGTCTTTCGACGCGTGGGAACAGCAGGTCACAGGCATCGCCAGCCCCTGGTCGCGGGGCGATCTTTATGGTGCTGAAGACATACGCCGCTCAGCGCTGGAGAACGACCTGGAGCGCCAGGTTCAGCGCGAGCAGGAGGCGGTGCGTTTGCGCGATGAGCTGGTCGCGGTGGTGTCCCATGACCTGCGCAACCCGATGTCGATCATCATCATGCAGTGCGGCATGATGCAGCGATGGGCAATCGGCGATACACACTCTGAAAACCGCAACATCCGGCGCGCACTGGGCACCATCGAGAAAGCGACAACCCGCATGAACAGTCTTCTTGAAGACTTGCTCGATACCGCACAGATTGAAGCAGGCCGTTATCAGCTCTCACGCTTGCCGCTGGGTGTCACCAGTCTGCTTGAAGAGGCATGCAGCCTTCTGGTCATGCTGACTACTGAAAAGAATATCGAACTCAATTGCACCGCCGCGCAGGGTCTGGTCATCAATGCGGATCCGGAGCGAATCTTTCAGGTGCTTTCCAACCTGGTGGGTAACGCCATCAAGTTCACCCCCAAAGGTGGCCGAATCAACATCGATGCGGTCGCCAGTGAAAATGAAGTCCTGTTCAAGGTCAGTGATGACGGGATAGGTATCCCGGCGGAACACTTGCCCTATATTTTCCAGCGTTATTGGTCTGTCAAGGAAGGCAACCCACGAGGCAACGGCCTGGGTCTTTATATATGCCAGGGTATTATCACCGCCCACGGTGGACGCTTGTGGGCCGAAAGCTCACTCGATTCGGGAAGTGTATTTTCCTTCACGCTGCCTATGCATGAGGGGCAGGATGTCATTGGCGAGGCGACGTTTTTAAAACAGAGCGACACGACTCATCGACTGGCGCAATCGATCTCCAGCAAACTGGAGCGCCAGCAACTGGAAGATCGCCTGACCCGCGCGGGGCTGCTGAACGAACTGAACCATCGGGTCAAAAACACCCTGGCAACCGTTCAGGCCATCGCCTCTCTCACGGTCAACAGCTCTGCCTCACTGGAGTCCTTTCGCAAAAGCTTCGATGCACGTCTGTTTGCACTGAGCCAGGCGCATGATGCGCTGGCCCGGGCAGAGTGGATATCCACTGAACTGGTCGACCTGATCGAGCAGCTTCAAGCGGTAAACGCGGGGGCGCACAAGATCAGCTTCACAGGCAATCCGGTAACTCTGGAGCCGCGCGTGTCATTGACGCTCTCAATGGTTCTGCACGAACTGATGGCTAACGCGGTGCAGCATGGTGCACTTTCATCAGCAGCAGGCCAGGTGACGGTGATCTCCACCCTGGATGCCGGACACAATCCTCCCACGCTGAAGATCGAATGGAGTGAAACAGGCGGCCCGCCGATTGCCGCAAGCACGGTAAAAGGCTTTGGCTTTCGCTTGATACGCCGCAGTATCGAACGAGAACTCAAAGGCAAGGTCGACATTCAGTTCGCCAGCACAGGCATTATCTGGTCGATGCTGATCCCTTGGCCAGACAAACCGGAAGGCAGCTTATGAGTTCAGAATCAGACGACCATACCTCGCTCCCCAAAGTGCTGCTGGTCGAGGACGAGACAATGCTCGCAATGCTGATGGAAATGATGCTTGAGGACCTGGGGTTCGCTACCGCCTACCACGCCAGTTCGCTTGGCGAAGGCATTGAATACGCGCGCAACGGCGACTATGACCTGGCCATTCTGGATATCAATATCATCGGCGGTAACTCGTTCCCGATAGCAGCGGCCATTGCCCATCGCGGCATACCCTTCATGTTTTGCTCCGGGTATGGGCGACTGGGCATCCCCGAGGTATGGGTTGACCGGCGCTGCGTCGCCAAACCGTTCAGTGCAGAGCAGTTGAATGAGGCCTTGAGCGAACTGCTTCAGGCCTGACCGGGTCAGCTCTCAATCAGCCTGTTATCGGCTGGCGAAGGTTTACGCTCACGGTAAGTCGCCACCACCACCAGCACCAGCAACACCGCGAGCAACACGGCGGACGACCCTATCGTGCCGAAATCCAGCCCGCCCTTCTCGTAGGGCTTGGTCAGCACATCGCCCAACGTCGCCCCGAATGGCCTCGTCAGCACAAAGGCGATCCAGAAAAGCATGATCGAGGACAGTCTGGTGGTGAAATGCAGGACAACGACCAACGCTATCGCAGAACCGATCAGCACCGCACCTCCGGCAAAGCCGAGCCCCGAGTCGTCGGCCAGGTAATCGCCGAGCGCTGTGCCCAGCGTGTTGGAGATGAGAATCGCGAACCAGTAAAAAAGCTCACCTTTCAGCGTCGATACTCTGTCTACCGACAACGATTTCTCGCTGACATACCACGCGCAAAAAATGGCCATCAGCAGGGTAATCAGGATTGCAGAACCCGTTGCGTATCCAAGCCCGAGTGTTCGGTCCATGAAGTCCGACATCGTGGTGCCTGCGGTACTGGTGGAAAGAATGACCAACCAGTAAAGCATCGGGTGATAACGTTTTGCGGCAAGCTGTGTCACGAGCGCGGCTACAAACAGGCTTATCAGTATCAGAGAGCTGATCGCATACCCGACATCAAGCGTCATCGACAATAAGTCGCCCGCTGTTTCGCCAAGTGTGGTCGCGCAGATCTTCATGATCCAGAACGCCAGGGTTATCTGGGGCAGTTTGTTCATTGTGTCTACCTGGATGATCAATGGAGGCGTGTTTCGCAGAGCGCGAATGTCGCCATGATCAGGCTCCAGATGTTTGAAATGTGTGAGGCCGAAATGAAAAACTGATTGAAGCAGGCAGGGACTCGCATAAAAAACAGGCCGGGTTGCCCCAGCCTGTTCACATCACGAAGCGATCGTGGTTTCCTCTGGGCCCGGCCACTCGCTGTCCGGCACATCATAGATGTCGCCGTTCTCGACGCCGTCGATCTCGTACTGGGTCAGGTAGTCCCTGAGGTGATCGGAGAAGCGGTCAACGCGCGTTTCCTGCTTGCCTTCCTCGATCAGACCGGGAATCAGCAACGCCAGAGCTCCCACGCCGGCTGCGGCAATACCAAGGCTGCCAGCGAGCAGCGGCAAGGCACGGACCACGCTGCCCGTCAGTTGCAGAACGCCCGCAGCGCCTTCAGCTGCAGATGCCAGACCTGCCATAGCGCCGAGAGATCCGGCAGTGATGCTCATGCCACCGGCAACCAGCTCGCCTCTTCTGATCGACTTCACTCCATCAAAGATGCCGTAAGCACCCGCAGCCACACCGGCAAGTCCACCGAGCCCCTTCGCGGCGTTTTCCAGTTTCGACAGGTTAGTCGTGATTCCTTGTAAACGTCCGGCTCCAGTACGTCCTTGATATCCTTGAACATGGTCGTGACGTTCTTGATGCCGCCCTCGACCAGCAACGTTGCGCTTTGTACCGAACCGGTAGTGATGTCGACGATTTGCCGATCAGTCAGGGCCCCCGCGCCATTTGCGCCTTTGGCGATGGTGATACCGGCCATGAACAGGCCGCTGACGCCATGCATGACTCCGGCACCGGAAGCGGCCTTTATCGACGAGTTATCGCTGAACAGGCCCAGCTCGGAAATGGACTTGGTGCCCTGACGCAGCAAATCCCAATTGCCCCTGAAAACGCCAAGAATCTGGTCAGACGTAGCGGGTTTGCCATCGGCATTCATCAGCAGTTCGGGATTGCTCTTACTGATCTCGTCGATCAGTGCCTTGAACTTCTCCTCATCCAGCGCTTCACTGCCTTCCTTGCCGAACGCTTTTTTCAGGTCCTCGAAGCTGGCATCGTTAAAGACGTTCTCCTGAGCAATCGCGGTGTAGTTCTCTGTCAGCTTGTCGTCGTATTTACCCGTGAACTCTGGGTTCAGCGCGGCGTTGTACATCGCCACTTCCATGCTGAACTGGCTGGTCGCCACTTCAAAGCTTTCAGTTTTCAACAGCTCTTTGAGGCGCTCACCGGACACCAGAGATTTTTCATAGAAGGCCTCGAAATCCTTGTTATGCGAGGATTTCTGCACTGCTTCCTGAATTTCGCCCGGTTTGCTGAAACCCAGCGCGCCCTGAACGCTTTGCGCCGAGCTGTAGAACTGAGCAAGCGCTGTCTGCTGGTCGGTCTTGCCATCCTTGGTATTGGCGTCCCACAGCTTGTCCAGCGCAGCACCGGTCTTGATATCGTTGTCGTAAGTACTTTGCAGCGCGCGCTTGAGCCCGTCGCTGCCCTCCAGCACCTTGCTTGCCTCGCTGGTGGCATTCTCGTTATAGAACTTGACTACTGCGGCATCCTTTTCAAGCATCGCTACATGTTTGTTGACATCATCGAGCAGCTTCTGCGCATCGGGATGACTGCGTACATTGTTGGCGATCTGGACCTTGGATTTGTCGTCCTTCCACATCCCGGCACCGCTGCCCTGCACGATCAGACTCTGTGCAGCCTTGAGTTCCTGAAGTACCGCAGCCTTCTGCTCTGCGCTGTAATTTTGCGGGTTATCGAACACATCCTTGTTGAGCGGGTCGGTGTTGACCTTGTCCAGCAGATTGCCCTCGGCAACGGCTTCCAGCAATGTACCTACCGCCCCGACGTCCTTCGGCGAAGCCGTCTTGATAAAGGCCTGAATGTCACCGCGGCTGGCCTTGCCATCTGTGCCCTGCTCCAGGGGACTCTTCGCATTGTCGAGCAACGCAAAGGCACCGGGTTGCGACCAGAAGTCCAACGCTTCCTTGACCTCATCACTCAACTGAGGGTTTTTCTCTTTGTAGGCTGTCAGTGCTTCAGCGTTAAAATCCGAAGAGCCGGTCTTGCCTTTGATCGCGTCGTAATTTTCGTCGATGATCGCCGCATATCTGGCGATCTGCTTTGAAGCCTCATCGGCGTCAGGGTTGGCCTTGAGAAAATCCTTGTAACTACCGATCTCCTCGCTCTTTTTCAGCTCGGGCAGCGCGGCGAAGCCCAGCTTGCCAAAATCCTGTAACCGTCCGGCCTCGGTGCCATGCTTTGCCTCGGCGCCCTTGGTGAAGCCATCAATGCTGCTGTTGAACACCTGGCCACCTGACTGAGCCTCGCCCTTCTCGTTGTACAGGGTCACCCGGTCAAGCACCTGGGCCGCACGAAACGCGGCATTGGCATCTTTTTCGAAATCGCCGACCCGCTCCTTGAGCATGTCCTTGACGCCGCTCTGGTTGCCCAGATTCTTCAACAACGGATTAGCGTCGATGATCTCTTCGGCCGAACGCTTGTCATCCTTGGGCAACTCCCACAAAAAACCGAGTTTCTCGGCCTGTTCACGTGCTTCCTTGTTGTCACCCACTGACGACACATTGGTCATCTCGCCCTTGAGGCTTGCAAACCCGTCCTTGCCAAAGTCCTGCAGGCGACCGGCTTCAGTACCGTTCTTCGCCTCGCCACTCTTGGTGAAACCGTTAATGCCACCGTTCGCTACATCGCTACCGACAATCCGCACGCCGTTGCCATCGAACTGTTCGATGTGAGCCAGCACCTGGGTCGCGCGATAGGCTGCGTCGGCATCGCGCTCGAAATCGCCGACCTGCTCCTTGAGCATGTCCTTGACGTCACTCTGGTTACCCAGATTTTTCAACAACGGGTCACTGTCGATTATGGCCTGCGCGTCGCGCTCGTCACCTTTCGGTCGCTCCCACTGAATGCCCAGTTTCTCGGCCTGCTCACGGATGGCAGGGTCGTCAGCCGGGGATCGCACCTCATGCAGTTTGCCTTTCAGACTGGAAAAACCGAACTTGCCGAAATCCTTCAAACGACCCGCTTCGCTGCCATGCTTCGCGTCGCTGCTGCTGGTATACCCGTCGATGCGATTATTGCCGATGTCGTTACTGGCCAGACGGTTACCATTGGCGTCAAAGGTCTCAATGTGTTCAAGCAATTGCACAGCCCGGAATGCGGCGCTCGAATCCTTGGTGTAATCGCCCACCTGAGCGATCAGGTTCTGTTTGGCTTCGCCACGGTCGCCTCGTCCGCCCAGACTTTTGAGCAACGGGTTGTCATCAATGATTTCCTGTGCAGAGCGCTTGTCATCTGAAGGTAACTCCCACTGGATACCGGCATCCCTGGACTGCTGCACGGCCTGCTCCCAGGCCTTGGCGTCTACCGGGTCTTTTGGTTTTTCAGTGGTGATTTTGCTGACGGAGGTCATTGTCTTTATCCTTCCATTGGTCACCAGAAAAATCACAGCGACAACTGCTGCCCGCGCAAAAGAACGAGCTGCGCCATGAGTCAGACTGGTGCGAGCTGGGCCTGACTAAAAGGCAGAGGCACGGGACCTGATCAAAGACCAGGCATCCGCTATCACACGCGATTAAATCGGACTTGCGTTAAGAAGGGATGACACAGACCGGAAAGTTACCTCGAACAGTTATCTCAGCGCCCTCATTAAGCAACGCGTTACGGGTAACAAGACGATTTACTTCTGATGACACCCTGACAAGTCATACAGCCTTGAAGGCACGGTCAATACAGCACATTTCCGGTTTTTCACATGAATATCTCAACAGTCCAGGGCCCGAAGTCGTCGAACTCACCGAGACGCTTTATGAGGGTTGTAGAAAATTATCGCTCAGTCGACAGACGGTACTCGGGTTGACCGGCAAATGGTGTCCATTACTACGGGCGTGGTTTATGCATGGCTAACTAAACGGTCACATCAGCTAATTAAGATTCAGCGTCCCACCCGAGCAGACGCGTCAAGCTCATCGAGCTGACGTTACGGGATGTAAGCAGATCAAAAAAACCGTTTACAGATCAATACCTCATGCTCCTGCAAGGTGCGGTAGCACAGCTGTTACTTCTGATACAGGTCTAAGCATGGATTTTGAAACAGGCGGCCCGGGTAAAACGGTCGATATCAGAACACGTGACGCTCTCAAGGGGCAGGAAGCTATCCGCTTCGGCTCTTTTGTGCTGCACCCGCAGCAGCAGCTGTTGTTCAGGCACTCGCAGCCGGTACCGCTGGGCAGTCGCGCCATGTCTCTGCTGGTGGCATTCGCAACACGCCCCGGCGAACTGCTGGAAAAGGCCGAATTGCTGACACTGGCCTGGCCAAAGGCAGTGGTGGAAGAATGCAACCTGCGCGCGCAGATCGTGACGTTACGCAGAACGCTGGAAGAGCAGGACGATTTCACCTATATCGTCACCGTGCCAGGCAGGGGTTATCGATTCAGCGCCCCGGTGAGCGTTCAACCAGCAACCGCTCCTGCGCTACCTGCACCTGCACCTGCAAAAGACACATTTGCTGCGGCACCGGCGATAAAGCGCCAGGTGCTGGGCCGTGATGCGCTGATCCGTCAGTTGCATGAACTGACGCTGGAGCGTCGCTTGCTGACCTTGACCGGACCTGGCGGCGTGGGCAAGACCACCGTGGCGCTGGCGCTGGCGCTGGCAGATAGCCTGGCTGCACATGCCTCGTTGAGCACCGCATTCGTCGACCTGACGCCGGTCAGCTGCGCTCAGCCTGTCGTGGGCAGGATTGCCTTCGCCCTGGGTTTAAGCACTGAAAACGAACAGCCGCTGCGTGACATCCCGCCCTCACTGGCAAAGCGGCAGCAATTGCTGGTACTGGACAACTGCGAGCATGTACTTGATGAAACCGCCTCTGCCGTAGAAGCATTATTGGCCAATGCCCCACTGTGCTGCGTAGTGGTCACCAGCCGTGAGCCCTTACGCGTACAAGGCGAATGGGTGCATGAACTCAGCCCCCTGCAAGTACCGGACGAAAACCAGACTATCAGCGCCGAGACTGCCATTGCCTACTCGGGTGTGGAACTGTTTGTCACACGTGCCCGAGAGCAGGACCCCGCATTTGTGTTGACTGACAGCGATACCGAAGCGGTCGCAGCCATCTGCCGCAAACTGGACGGCAATCCGTTGGCAATCGAGCTGGCCGCTGCACGCGTCAGGACATTCGGCATTGCCGATCTGGTCGGGCTGCTGGACGGCAGTTTTCGCTTGCAGATGACCGGACTGCGCACCGCGTTACCGCGTCAGCGTTCGCTAAGCGCTACGCTGGACTGGACCTACGGCATGCTCACCGAACACGAGCAGGCACTCCTGCGCCAACTGTCCATTTTCAATGGCTCATTCACGCTTGATGGCGTCATGGCAATCGTCAATATCGGTTTGCCGGATGTACGCATGACGCTACCGATGCTGGAAAGCCTGCTCGAAAAATCCCTGCTCGGAACCTTTGACCACAGCCAGGGCAAGCGCTTTCGACTGTTGGAAACCACGCGCCTATATGCTCATGACAAGCTCGTTCAGCTCGATGATGTGCCGCGTTTGTGCCGCGCCCACGCCCAGTGGGCACTGCGCCTGCTCAACCAGGCCAGACTCGATCTCGATCAGCTGACACAAGACGTCTGGACTCAGCGCTACGCCGCAGAGATCGACACCATTCGCGCAGCACTGACCTGGGCCTTTTCAGCCGCGGGTGATCGACAACTTGGTGTAGAACTGACCCTGAGCAGCTCACCCCTGTGGCTCAGGCTGTCGCTGGTGCGCGAGTACCAGGACTGGGTCAGCCTCGGTACACCGCGTCACGTCGAAGAAAAGGCGCAGATGGATCGTCGTCAGCGTATGCGCTTGTTGACCATGTCTGGCAGTATTTTGATGCTTACCTACGGTGCCGGGCAGGAAATGCGCGAGGTCTGGCAACAGGTCAGTGAGGATGCCGAAGTGCTCAACGACTCCGAGTATCGCCTGCGCGCTTTGTGGGGCCAATGGAACGACCACACCTGTAGCAACAGGCACCGCGAGGCTCAAGAGGTAGCCTTGCGATTCCTCGCGCTGGGCAAGGATTACAGAATCGCCGACTGCCAGTTGCTGGGCAGGCGAATGCGCGCCACCAGCGCGTTTTACATGGGCGATATGAAAACCGCCGGGCAGGCGATCGAAGAAGCTCTGGGCGCTTCAAGGTCTGCTTCGTCACATATCATCGACATGCATTTCGACCAGCGAATTGCCGCACAATCATTGCGTGCCCAGGTACAGTTGCTGGTTGGCAATACCGGCCAGGCGATGGTTGCCCTGGACACCAACGTGAAGCAGGCCATTGCCCTAAGTCACCCCGCGACGCTCTGGTATACCCTGGCCATCAGTGCGATACCCGCAACGCTGATTGCAGGTACGTTGCACAAGACACGTCACTTTCTGGATGTGCTTAAAAAAAGCAGCGAACGGCAACCGCTGCATATCTGGCGTCAGTTGACCAGTTGCTACGAGAGTATCCTGCTGATCCGTGAGGGCAACCCGGCAGCAGGCGTGCCATTGCTGGGAGAAGCCCTTCAACAGCTGCGCAACCATGTGGAAACGCCGCTGTGTTCGATGCTGCACACCGAGTACGTATCAGGTCTGGCCGCGCTGCGGCTTGAACCCCTTGCGCTGGAAACGCTGGATGAAATTCACATCAACGCTGTTGAACACCATGATCGTTGGTATTTGCCGGAGATCATGAGAGTCAAGGCACAGCTGATGCTCAGTCAGCCACACACTCATGCGCTGGAAGAGGTACGCAAGATGCTGACCCAGGCGTTGGACATCGCTCGGCAGGACGGTACACATTTCTGGGCCTGGCGCATCAACGCCGACCTCAACCGCCTGAAAATCGCGCCCGGTACACCAGCCCCTCGTCATTGCCCGGCGGTACATTGAAACACGGCGTCAGGCGTCAGATCAGCCGCTGCGCCACCAGCGCATCGGCCACTGCCTGAAACGTATTTTCCGGCACCGGATCACCAGCTACGCTGCGCCGGGCGATCATTTCGGCGAGACTTGCGTCGGGCCAGCGGGCAATGCCCAGCGACAAGGCCTCTGCCAGCAAGGTGCTCGAATCCTGTGACGAGGCACGACAGACCACTATCGGCACCGGTGTCTCACCGCGCACATAGCGTACGCCCACCACCCAACCTCCGCTGTCGCCAATAATCAAGGAGGCGCGCCCCAACCCAAGCTTTGTGGCCAGTGCCTGCATTTCGCGACGCTGACGCTGGCGTTCGCGCTTGATCATGGGGTCGCCATCAATGTCCTTGCGTTCGCGTTTCTGCTCGCTATGGCTCATTTTCATTTCACGGCCGAACAGCCAGCGTTGCATCAGCACATCTACCGCGCCGACCAGCAGAAACGCTGCAAGCACGGTGAATACCAGTGGTTTGAGGACCAGATAGAACGTCGACTCGATGCAGCCTTCGCCGCATCGCGATGACTCCATCAGGGCCTGCAGCGCCTGGCGGCCGACGACATAGAATGCCAGCGCCAGTAACACAACCTTGACCAGCCCCTTCAGAAATTCGATCAGGTTGCGCATCGCGAAAATGCGCTTGAATCCCTCGGTAGGGTTGATACGTTTGATATCCGGCTGAATCGGCTCGATCGAAAACACCACGCCGCGCATGGTCACGATGTTGGTCAGGATCACCGCGCTGACAGTCACGGCTACCACTGGCACTGTAATGCCGATGACAATCTGCTCGGCGTGATCGAGCAGCCGTGGCCAGACCTCTGCAAACGGCTCGATATAGATCAGTGCGGTCAGATCTATCAGTGCCTCGACCTGCGCACGTGCCTTGGGCAGCAGCACCGATATGCACAAGGTACACAGCAGGATGACCATGCCCGACACGAGGTCCTGGCTCTTGGCAACCTGCCCCTTCTTGCGTGCATCGCGCAGCTTCTTGTCCGAGGCCGGCTGGCTTTTTTCCTCGCTCGACTCACTCATCCCGGGCCCTCGCTGGCCAGCGTTTTCAGAACCTCGACCGTTCCTCGAAATTGCGCCAGTTGGTCAATCATGACCGGAATCAGAAACCCGATATAAACCACCATCAACACCGCAAAAAACAGGTTCTTGACCGGCAGTGAAAGGTCAAAAATATGCAGGCTGGGTGCCATGCGCGACAGGTACGCGAGCATCAGATCAGTGATCAGCATCGCAATCAGCAAGGGCGCGACCATCAGCACACCAATGCGCATCACCTGGTCGAGAATGGCCAGAATGGAGGTCAGGGCAGCGCTGCTGAACAACGGCGTGAACTCGGTGACTGGCCAGAGCTGATAGCTATGGTAGTAACCGTCGACCATCAGAATAAAGCCGCCCGACATGAAAAACAGTGTAATGAGCATGACGGTCAGCAGCGTGGCCATCACGCTCGCTTCCCCCTGCCCCAAAGGGTCGACCAGCTGCTCCATGGTCGAACCCCGTTGCAGGTCGATCAGTTCGCCAGCCACCTCGGCAGCCCAGAACGGTATGCCGAACAACAGGCCGATCAGCAGCCCGATCAGCAACTCCTTGATCATCAGCCCCGCGAGGAAAAAACCGCTGTGCTCGGGCATAGAAGTGAACGCCGAGAACACCGGCAAGATCATCGGCACCGAGATCGCCACTGCCACGCAGCCACGGATCATACCGGTCAGGCCCAGACGATTGAATGCCGGGGTAATGATCACCACACCCATCGCCCGCGAAGCTGCCAGCGATGCGGAACTGATCACCGGATAAGCGATTTCGATGAACGCATTGGTCAGATCAGCGCCCATGACGACTCATCGGGTCCACAAGGGAAAGTTGTCCAGCACCTGATTGCCCAGCTCTGCCACCTGCCCGGCCAGCAACGGCCCGACAAACACGATCACCAGCAATACCGCTACCAGCTTGACCACTTGCGGCAGTGTCTGGTCCTGGATCTGGGTCAGTGCCTGTAACAGGCCCACACTGAGGCCGACGACAATGGCCACGATCAACGCCGGAGCGGAGAGCAGCAAGACAGTCATCAGCGCCTTGTTCATGAGCGAGAGAAAAACATCCTGGCCCACAGCGTCAGCCTCCGTAGCTCAGGATCAGACCGTGCATCAGTCTTGACCAGCCACTGAGCGCCACAAACAGAAAAATCTTCAACGGGATTGAAATCAAGGTGGGCGAGACCATCGACATGCCCATCGCCATGAGCACATTGGAGACCAACAGATCGACGACCAGAAACGGGATATAGAGCAGAAAACCGATCTCGAAGGCACGGGTCAGTTCAGAGCTGACGAACGCCGGAATCAGCACGACAAGATCGTCATCGCGCAGATCGGCTCGCGCTTCGGGCGACCATATGGTTTCAGTGGCCTGGACGAAAAAACCGCGTTCGCTTTCATTGGCGAACTTCGAAAGGTGCGCCTGTAATGGCGGGCGCAAGGCGCTGCCGAGTTCCTCCAGTTGCTGGACATTCTGCAGGCTCAGATCGCGGCCTTGCACCTCCCGGTACATGTCACCGATCAGCGGCGTAGTCACGTATACCGACAGAATCAGCGCAATGCCGTAAAGCACCAGATTGGGCGGCGTCTGCTGCACGCCCAGCGCATTGCGGATCAGAAACAGCACCACGGATATCTTCATGAATCCCGTCAGCGTCACGACGGCCAGTGGAATCAAACCGATAGTAGCGACGACCAGAATGATTTCGATCAGGTTCGGCTGGTAACCGTTCATGAGGCAGTGAAACCCAGCAGTCGCACACCCAGACCGTCGCCGATACTCACCAACTCGCCACGGCCTATACGGCGGCCATTGACCATCAGGTCCACCTCATCGTGCCTCGAACCGGCCAGCGGCAACAGGCTGCCCGGCGCCATCTCGCGAAGTTGCGCCAGCGTCAGTTCAACGCTGCCCAGTTGGCAGACCAGCGTAAGCGGCAGCTCATCCAGCGAAGTATCCAGATCGGAACCGTCGGTCATTTCACTCATCGAATCGTTCCTGTTGAAAGTGTGGGAGACATAATGGGGACTGACGGTGCGCAGAGGCCCCAGCCATTCGAGGGTTTCACCCTGGTGCCTGGCAACCGTCCGGTAGCGCTTGCCCAGTCGCAGCAGCACCTGCGTGTCGGCCAGGGTGTCGAGCATGACCACATCACCCGGCACCAGACTGTGCAGCTCTGCGGTGGTTAATGGTGCCTGCCCGGCCTCGACACTCAACGTGAGCACCAATGCATCAAGCGGCTGCGGTCTTGTAACGGCGTTACGGTCGAGCAGCGCGATGACGTGCCGGGCGCTGTCAGCATTCAAATGTATTTCCAGCGCCTGTGCCTGCACCTCATCCGGCCGCACTTCCAACGCGAGCCTGAGTGGATTTTCAAGCGGATGTGCAGGCCACGGGAGCACCTGAACAGGCTCGCCCGATAATGTTTCCAGAGGCTCGATCCAGCTCAGCCAGGCCTGCTCCAGTAACAAGGTATCGGTCTGGGTATCGACTGACGCACCTGGTAGCCAGCCCAGCCCTGACAGCTCGAAAAGACGCGACGGAACGACAAGTTCGAGGTAGGCCTGCCCGAACCTGATGGCCACCCTCACCGGTCGGCGACACTCGCCACCTGCGCTGGCCAAGCTCACGTGCATGGGGCGCTGCCCAAGAACGATCCGCCACGGTGCTGTCTGGCGATGCAACAGGTTATGCAAACTCAACAGATCAGCATCGAACCGGGCAAGCCGGCTTCGGACTGAACCAATGCCTGGAGGCGAAGGCATTGGCTGTACGCACACCGTCATCGCTCGTCTCCAGGTGGGGATCCTTTGACGGGCAGGTCTGCCTGATCGGCCTCATCGCGCTGCTCACTGGCCCGCGCATCGTTGCGCATGCGCTGTTCGACGAGGTCCTGCCAGGCTCGGGACTTTTTCAGCTGTTCAAGGTGCGCCTGCCTGAGCCGCTTGCGTGCCTGCTCTTCAGTCTCAAGGTTCAACACCGCATTATCGGCATCGGCCTGCAATGCCTTGCGTTCGTCATGCAGTTGCTTCAAGCGCTCCTGAACGACCTTCCACTCGCTGACCGACAGGCCCTCGCTGAGCTGGCCGACCGCCTGCTCGGCCTCCTGAGCCAGTTGTTCCCGATGCAGGCGTAACTTTTCCCGTGCCTGATCCAGCTCGGTGTGGCTATCACGGCAGCGCTCCCGTTGAGCGCCAAGATGAGCGGCAGCGCGCTGCTCACGCAACAGACGCAAGGCTTGCAGGCTGTACAGGTCGGCCTTCTTCATCGTTTTTTTCCATAGCAAAGACCAATCGGCGTCGAGTCGTAGAGTGAATCAGGAGCCGAATCGAAAAACGGGCTCATGCCAGCACCTTGCGCAGGCGGGCCAGAGTTTGCGCAAGGCTGTCATGTTCGGAGGGCGGCTGACGCAGAAATGCCTCGATCGGCGAATGGCGGGCAATTGCCTCGTCGGCTATCGGGTCACTGCCAACCGCGTACTCACCCACCTGAATCAACAGTTCGATTTCCTGACGGCGGGCAATCAACTCACGCAGCCGTGATGCCAGTTGCCTGTGTTCGGCAGTCGCAATGTGGTCCATCAAGCGGCTGCGACTGCGTAAAACATCGATTGCCGGAAAGTGATCGCGCTGCGCCAGTTCGGCGCTCAGCACGATATGGCCATCAAGGATTGAGCGAGTCTCCTCGGCCACCGGGTCCATGGCCGCATCACCTTCGGTCAATACGGTGTAAAGCGCCGTGATGCTGCCCTGCGGGCCAGGGCCGGCGCGCTCCAGCAGGCGCGGCAATGCCGAGAAAAAAGAAGGCGGATAACCACGCCGGGTCGGCGGCTCCCCCACTGCCAGACCAATTTCGCGCTGGGCACGGGCAAAACGGGTCAGGCTGTCCATCAACAAGAGCACATTGCGCCCCTGATCACGATGATACTCAGCCAGAGTGGTCGCTACGTAAGCCGCCCTGACCCGCTCGGCGGCGGGGCGGTCAGAGGTGGCAACCACCGCCACGGTACGTACCCGGGCCGTGGCGTCGAGTTGCCCTTCAAGCAGTTCGCGTACTTCACGGCCACGCTCGCCGATAAGCCCGATGACGATCACGTCGGCATCGCTATTGCGAACGATACTCGCCAACAAGGAAGACTTACCCACACCCGGCTCGCCGAAAATACCCATGCGTTGCCCCTGGCCGAGGGTCAACAGGCTGTCGATAGCTCGTATGCCCAATGACAGTGGCTTGACGATTCGCTGGCGGCTGAAGGGCGCCGGAGGTTCTGCATGCAATGGATAATGCTGCATCCCGAGCGTGGCAGTCGGCGCAGGTCCGTCGAGAAACTCGCCCATAGGGCTGATCACACGACCCAGCAAGGCATCGCCAACCTGCACGCCGAGCGCCTGGCCTGTGGCGATGATCTGGGTACGCGTCGAAAGGCCCTCCATCGAGCCGATAGGCGACAGGATCGCGTCATCTTCATCGAAGCCGATAACTTCCGCCGACAGCTCTCGGCCGTTACCCGGATCGCGCAGCACACATAACTCTCCGATGCCTACGCCGGCGACGCTGGCGCGCAGCAACACGCCACGAATACTGCGCAGCGTCCCACGCATGGGCCTGGGCTGGGCGAATTGCAAGCGCAAACCGAGGTTGGGCAGCAGCGTCGTCAGGGCCTCAGTCATCGCGAATCACCTTCTGCCAGCGGTAACAACGCACGGCGCAGATTATCCAGCTGGGCCTCCAGCCCGAGTTCCACGGACCCCGCCGGGCCACCCAACCGCGCCTGCCCTGCTTCGAGCTGGTCATCGCCTTCGATACTCAGCGAATGCAAGGGCAGCGGCGCGTGGGCCAGGTGCTGGCGCAGACCTTCAACTTCAGTGCCGGGTACATGCAGAGTCAACGCCTGATCCTGACGAAACGCTGCCAACGCCTGCGCAGTACAGCGCAACAACCGCTCGCGCTCGTCAATCTCTCCCAGTACCTGTCGGGCGATGCCCAGTGCCAGTTCAGCCAGCGAAGTTTCCAGCCCGGCCAGGTAGCGGTCGACCTCGGCGCTGGTCTGTGCCAGCAATGCAGCGGCCCGTTCGGCGCCCTCCTGTCTGGCATGCTCGAAGCCTTCGGCGCGAGCCTGTTCAAGCCATTGCGCGCTGTTTTCACGCACGCAACGTGCCTCTTCATGCGCGGCTTTGATGAAGGCAAATCCGTCGATCCAGCGAGCGGCGTCGGCAGCACGCAACACCCGGGAGCCTGATCGTGTTGGCAGATCACTCATGGCTGCTGATCTCCGTCAGGTGTCGAGCAACGGTTTGCACCACAGTCATCTGTTTCGCATCATCCGGTGCAGCGTGCACAGGTTCAGCCAGACGCAGCCGCAGCCAGGCCTGCAGCTGTGCAGGACAGGACTGTAGCCAGGCGGCCACACAGGCAGCACCATCGCGATCGATGGCCTGGAGCAACTCGGCAGGTGTACGCAATAGATCGGCCGCACCGGCCAGATGCCGATGAGTGAGGGCCAGCGAGAATGTGTCGTTACCCAGCAGGCGACGGTACTCACTGACCACTTCGCCACGAATTTCCCGACTCAGCGTTGCCGCGTGCCAGACCGCACCACACAGGCGTGTCAAATGCGAAAAATCGCTTTCGCTCAGCAGCAGTACAGCCAGATCCTGTTCCGCAGGCAGGTCCAGCTGCGCCAGCGGCTGTAGCTTGAAATGTCCGGTCAGCAGTTGTTCAAGGCGTGCGGTAAAGCGCGGTGAATCGCGTAACGCTGCAAGTCGGGCCGCATCAACGTCACGTTCAAGGCATTCGGCCAGACAGCGCTCGCGGACAAAGGCCAAGGGACGTTCGGCCAGTGCATGCCACTGGCTGGTCAGCGCCGTATTCATGACGCTTCACTCAACACGTATGAGCCCTCGCCCCGGCGTCGCTTCCAGAACTGTCGGCCCAGCAGTCCGGCAAGCACCAGCGCAACCAGCAGCAGAGTGCCAAACAGCCAGCGTGCCGCTGGCAGGTCATCTTCAAGCATCCACAGGCCCAGGAAACTGCCCAACTGCGGCTGGGCACTGGCCTTGTCGGGAATGACTGCCTTGATCGCCGTGACTGAAACACCGTCGTAGCCCAGCCCGGAGATGCCGTTGGCAACCAGCGTCTTGATCTGCGGGATCAGCACATTGATGTCGGTTCGCGGGTCAAAACGGACCAGCACCGATGCCGAGGACGGCGAAATCACCCGTTTGAGTAAATCATTGTCAGGCAGCACCACATGCACCCGCGCGGACAGAATGCCATCTATCTGCGAAACGGTATGGGACAGCTCCTCACTCAGCGCATACACCATCTGCGCGCGCTCCTGCACTGGCGAGGACACCAGGCCATTGCCTTTGAAAATCTCTCCCATATTGGAAAAGCTCTGCCCTGGCAGGCCTGCGTCATCCAGCGCCGCCATCGCCTGGGCAAAGCGCTTTTCGTCGACCATCACCTTGAGCTGACCGTTGTCCTGAACCTTGCGTGACGCCGGGATGCCATCACGCAACAGCACCGCCAGCATGGCGTTGGCCTCACGCTCGCCGAGGTTGGTGTAAAGATCGATATCGCAGGCCTGCAACAGGCTTGCAAGCGTCGCCACTATCAACAGGCGCAAGACACGGCGGCGTTTGGGCATGGTTCATTGACCTTTTAGAAGGGTATTGGCAGAGCCGGATATCTGGGTTGCCCCGCGTACCACCATCTGGGTTTCGATGGAGTAATCGAACATCCGTCCAAGCGACTGGACGATGCGATCGACCTGCGGCTCACCTACCTTGCCCGGCGCCTGGACAGCGCTGGTGGCTGGGCTCGGAGCATGATTGGCGGACTGCAATGCATTACCCTGAGTCAGCGCATCGGCCCGCTCTGAGAACTGCCGCGAGCGGTCAATAAAACCATCCAGTCGCTCCATCAGGTTGCTACCGATCTGATGCGGGCTGGCACCCTGCGGCATGCCTTTGGAAGTCTCGGCCATGTGTTCGAAGAGGTTCTGGGAAGCCTGCGGAACCCCGCCTCCTCCCGGCGAAGGCAAGGCAGCCGCCGCCGGTGATGCAGCTGGATTGACGGTCATGGTCGGAACCTATTCAGAGTCGTCGTCAGATTGGGCTTCGTTGAGCATTTCCTGAGCGCGCGGCATGATAATGAACTGCCCGCCAATGGTGACCGCCTGGGTAATCAGGGCATCGTTGAACTCACTGTCGCTGGCAGCCTGCTCGGCGTTTTCGACGGCGGCGTTGAAGCGCGATTCCTGACTGGAAACATTGATGTCTACATTGCTGTCTACGGCGTTGATGGACATGGGTAGTGCTCCTTCTTCGGTTTACTGACGGTCGGTAGCGACTTGAGTGACGACACCGCCACGAAACACCCGCACGCCGCGCTCACGCACTACAGGCGCGACCTCGGCGGCAGGTTGACGATCCACATGGTGCTGAATCTGCGCCAGCCAGGCTGGCGGCCCTGAAACAAAAAGGCTGTCGCTGTCGGGGCTGACGCGGCTGGACATCGGCTGGCCGGACACTTCCAGCCGCGCCATATAACGCTGCAACTCTTCAAGCTGCGGCCCTTGCAGGTCGAACACACGGGTGGCGACCTCATCGGCACCGGCGATGTGCAGCACGTTGCCGTCGAAGTACCAGCTCAGTTGATTCGCATCGCACAAGCGGGTGAGAAACTCACCGGCATCCTCGCCACGTACCGTGCCTCGTGCGTTGCCCCGGACCTTCTCGGAAAACACCACGATCAGGCCAAGGTGTTGACCGAACTCAGTCAGCGCACCGCGAATATCCTGATCAACCAACACGTAGGCGTAAGGCTCTGAGAACCAGTCGGGCTGGCGCTCCGAGGCGGCCTTAAGCACGCCGGATAACAGGCACAGCAGGATCAGCATCAGCAATTTTGAAACTGGCGGGTCAGCCCTGAAGTGCTTCATGGCGCCCTCCGTGACAATGCGACGGCCGCTGGCAGACAGGCTTCAGAAAACGGTCGCTATTCAGCGCAGGGGCTATAAAATGGCGCTCGCCCTCAAAGGCTGTCGACGGCTGATACGCCTCGCCCCGCCCCCTTTCACAAGAGCCTTGCCCATGCCACCTCGTTCCGTCCCCACGTTGTTGTTGCTCGGCTGCCTGAGTCTGGCGGCGTGTTCGACTCAGCCCAAATCCGACGCCAGCTACGAGCGCTTCATGCAACTGGCCGCCGACCTGGAGAAACGCGGCGACTCGACGACGGCAGCGTCGTTCTACCAGCGCGCCACGCAGCAGCCCGAAGCGGGTGTCGAGGCGTGGCGCAAACTCGGTGCAGCCCTGCTCGTCAGCAACGACACGCGTGGCGCAGAGCGCGCTTATCAGCGGGCGCTTGAGCTGAAAGCCGACGACCCGGATGCGCTGCTGGGCCTGGGTACTGCGCAGTTGCGTCAGGGTAAGCTGGAACGCGCCATCACTGCGCTGACCCAGGCCGCCGAAACGTTGCAGCAGCCACAGGCCTGGAACCGTCTGGGCATCGCGCACATTCTGATTGGCCAGGCCGACGCTGCCCAAAGCGCCTTCGGCACCAGCCTGCGACTGGCCCCGAACGACCTCGACACCCGATGCAATCTGGCCTTGGCATACGCCCTGGGCGATGACGACCAGAAGGCCCTGGAGACCATCCGCAGCGTCAGCCAGTCGCCCCTTGCGCAACCGCGGCATCAACGCAACCAGCTGCTGGTCATGGTCCTGGCCGGAAAAGAGAAAGATCTCAAAAACATGACCTTCGACGATATCACCAAGGCCGAACGCGGCAAGCTGATCGCCGAAGCCCGGCGTGTCAAGGCCATACCGGACCGCGCCGAGCAGGCTCGTGAAATGGGGCTGATTGACGCTAACTGAGGTCATCGGGCCTCCTGCGTGTCAGTACTGGCCTGTTGCTCTGCCTGACGCCGACGCAGCTCTTCGCGGTCATAGCCGTCGATGTAAACCTGCGCGGCGCGCCCGACCGGTGCAGCCATAACAGGCCCGGTGTCACGGCCGTGCATGACATCTACGCGCTGCTCGACCATTTGCAGCAGAATCAGGTTGCTGGCACAGCCCGGCGGCAACAATGGCTGAAAATCCTCACCTACACCGATCTCGTCCTGTGCAGCTGGTTGCACACAGGCCTGGGGCACCAGCTCCACACGGCCATCGGCACGGGTGATCGCCGCATAATCCGGTGAATAGCTCACTGGGTCGAGGTGGGTCTTGCAGCCTGCCAGTAGACATAAAAGCATCAGAACCGGCGGGCGTGACATAGCGCAGATGAGGTTCATGGCCATTCCCTTTCAGTTCATGTAAAAGCCGAAGGCACCGCCACTGCGCGGACCTGCCGACGCGGTACTGGCGGCGCGCTGTTTGTCCAGCGGCGTCGCCACCACGCGATCCTTGACCGGCTCGACCAGATACGGAGTGATCAGAATCACCAGTTCGGTTTCGTTGCGCTGAAAGCGCTTGGAGCGGAACAGATTGCCCAGAATCGGCATGTCGCCCAGCATCGGCACCTTGTCCATGTCCTGGCTGCTTTCACGCTGGAACAGCCCGGCAATGGCAAACGTCTGACCACTGCCGACTTCCACACGAGTGTCGGCACGTCGCACCCTGAACGACGGCACCTGATAGCCGTTAACGTCCAGTGTGGTGGTACTCATCAGGCTGCTGACCTCGGGACGCACCTGCAACGCAATGCGCCCGTTGGGCAGCAGCGTCGGGCTGAACAGCAACGACACGCCGTAAGGCTTGTATTCGATACCGACGACTTCGCGGTTGACCGGCACCGGCACCGCCACTTCACCGCCAGCCAGAAAGCTCGCAGTCTGCCCGGTCATGGCGGTAATGTTCGGCTCGGCCAGAACTTCGAGCACACCGTTGCTTTGCAGCGCCTCCAGCATCGCGTCGATGTTGACATTGCCCGACGCAAGCCCGGCGCTGATTACGTTCGATGCGCCGCCCGCTGCATCGGCGGCCAAAGCGCCCCCCGTCAGCAAGCCGAATGAAAAAGTGCCGTTATTGAACAAGGCATTCCAGTTCACGCCATAGCGCAACAGCTCGGAGCGCGAGACTTCGGCGAAACGCACGCGGATATTCACCTGCGCCGACCCTGCGTAAGTGGCACTGTTTACCGTCGACTGAAAGTTCTGCCCCTCGGTGCTCAGCAAGGCATTAAGATCGGTTGCTTCACCGACATCCTGCACGGAGCCACTGGCAATCACCCGGCTGCCGGAGGCATTGATCCGCGCCTGACTCTGCGGGTGCAACGCCTTGAGCGGGCGTGTCACAGCAGCAGTGCCGCTGCTTACCGCCAGACTCAACGCAGCGGTCTCACGGCCCTCGCTGTCCAGGGCAATCAGACTGGTCTGCCCTGCGGCCTTGCCGAACACGTAGATCACGCCGGGTGACACCACCTGCAAGTCGGCAATACCCGGCTCGGCCACCATCACCGAGTCCACGGGGGCTGAAAAATGCAGAACGCGGCCTTCACCGATGGCCAGATCGACTGTGCCTTTGGCCCCTTTGGCAATGTTTTCGGCAAATGAAACTGTGCCAATGAGCAACGCGCCCACACCCACGAGAAACATCCGTATTACGCTTACTGAGGTCATGAGGCAGTCGCCAGAGGAGTGACAGCACCGGCCCTGGATGCCGGGCGTGCAAGGACATCGGTCAGGCTGACAGTGCCGACCGCTTGAAGGTTGTATTCACTGGCCAGTTCACGAAAGGACAGAACCGCCAGTTGCAGCTCGCCGCGCACGATGAGACGGCGCATACACCGACGCAGCTCCGAATGCACAAGCAACACCGTCAAATCATGTTCCGGCAGCATGTCGCACAGGCGACGCAGCTGTACCAGTACGGTCCGGCCGATGTCATCGGGCAGCGAATCACGGCTCTTTTCCTGGCGAGCCAGCGTGGCGCGCAGTTGTTCTTCGAGCGCGGGTGCCAGTACAAAGGCGCTGATCACCCGGTTGCGATCGGCATACTGATGACTGATCTGCCGCGCAAGTCCTGCGCGCAGATGCTCGGTCAGTCTGCCCGCGTCAGATTCAATACTGCCCCACTCCACCATCGACTCCAGCAGGCCGCGACGATTGCGTATCGATACCCCTTCAGAGACCAGCAAACGCAAGGCCTCTGCGATACGCTGCAGCGGCAGAATGCGCAGCACTTCCTTGATCAGCTCACCGTACTTACCCTCAAGCTGTTCCAGCATCAGGCGGGTTTCCTGAATACCCAGAAAGTCGGCGGCATAACGGCGCAACGTACGGTCCAGTACTTCGCGCAACACTTCATCGGCGAACAGAAAACCAATACCGGCATCCTGCAAACGTTCCGCATGCTCGCGCCCTGCCCAGCGGCCGGGACGGGAACCGATCGGCGAAGGCGCTTCAAAGGTTTCGACAGAAACCAGTTGTGCATGCACCGGATCGTCCTGCAGCAAAAGCGCCATGCCGCTGAATTCGCCCTCACTGACGGGTACACCTTCAAGCTCGACCTGGAAACGATCGGCTGGCAGGCTGCGGTCCAGATAAACCTCGGGCAGCGGCACCTCGACACCCAGATCGATGCGAATGTCGTGACACAACGCTTCGATACGCTGACGCAGGGGCTGCAATGGGGCGGCCTCGGCCAATCCGGTTCCGATACTCAGCAGCACCTGGCTGTCGCGTGGCCGCTCGGCGCTTTCCAAGGCATCTTCCGCGGCATCGTTCGAAGCCCCGGAAGCGCCAGAGGAAGCCCCGGGCTCGGCCATCGTTTCATGCTCTGGCAGCTCGTCCTTGACCAGTGACCGGGCAGCACGACGATCCCGGCGCCAGAGCACAAGCGCACTGCCGCCCAGCACGGCGGCCAGACCGACAAACACCAGCAACGGAAACCCCGGCAGCATGCCTACGCCCAGCAGGATCAGCGCAGTCAGACCCAGCGCACGATGGCTGGCGCTCAGTTGCCTGACAATCTCGGTGCCCAGGTCACGCTCTTCGCCGTCGCTGTTGACGCGGGTCACCACGGTCCCTGCGGCTACGGAAATCAACAGTGCCGGGATCTGCGCAATGAGGCCGTCACCGACGGTCAGTAACGAATAGACATGCGCGGCTTCGGCGAACGGCATACCGCGCTGGACCATGCCGATCATCATGCCGCCCAGCAAGTTGACGAACAGAATCACCAACCCGGCAATGGCATCACCCTTGACGAACTTCATGGCGCCGTCCATGGCTCCGAACATCTGGCTTTCACGCTCCAGGCGTGAACGACGACGTCTGGCCTCGAACTGGTCGATGTCACCGTTGCGCAAGTCGTTATCAATGCTCATCTGCTTGCCGGGCATCGCATCCAGGGTGAAACGCGCAGCGACTTCGGCGACCCGCTCAGCGCCCTTGGTAATGACCACGAACTGGGCAACCGTAATTATCAGAAATACGACCAGCCCCACAACGACCTGACCGGCAATCACGAAATCACCGAACGCCTTGACGATATGACCGGCATTGCCGTCCAGCAGAATCAGGCGAGTGGTGGTGATCGAGAGCGACAAACGAAACAGCGTGCTGAGCAGGATCAGCGGCGGCAGCGCGGAAAACTCCACCGAGTGGTTGATGTAGAACGCGACGATGAGAATCAGCAGGCTCAGGGCGATGTTGACTCCGATCAGCGCGTCCACCAGATAGGTCGGCATCGGAATGATCATCATCGCGATAGCCATCAGCATGAACGCAACGATGATCACATCTGTGCGTTTAGACGCAGTTACCGCCAGGCGATTCAGAGCATTCATGAGGGTCATTGCGCAGCCCTCCGGGCTTCCAGGTAGCGTCTGAAGCATTGCCGCGCGTCGTCCTTGCGGCCTGCCTTCCACAACGCGCGGCTACGCAACAGAAGCAGCGCGGCGCTCTCGCCTTGCTGCTCGACCAGCCTGTCCAGTGCCGCAATGGCCCGGTCGGTGTCTCCGCTGTCGGTGAACGCCAGCACCAGGCTGTGCAGCAGCGCGCTGTTCGTCGGTGCCAGCTGTATCGCAATCAGCAACATCACAAGTGCACGTTGTGGCTGGCCACTGCGCCGGTACAGATCACCCATACCGTGGAGCAACTCTATGCATTCGCGATCCTGACTGATGCTCATGACTGCACCTCGGCGCGTTGCTGTTCCAATAGCAGCCGCATGTCGATCTCTTCACGAATCACGTCTTCGGCGAGCTCGCGGATCTCCGGTTCGGCATCCAGCACCGGTAACACTTCGTCCAGCACATAGCGCAGTACTTGTAGCGAACGCGCCGTACCAAAAAGCTGCGCATTGACACCAGAAGCCTGCCCGGTCTGCTCCAGCTCGCCACGCAACGAACGACGAACCTTGCGCTCGCGCTGATCAAGCAGCGCTTCGAAACGGGTTCCCTGACGCGGCTGCGCCGGAGCAACGCGCTCGACTGCGGGCAAAGAATCGGCTGAAGGCGGCGCTACGGGCCGCAGATCGACTTTCATAAAGTGAAGGCAAACCTTTCATCACCGCGTACAAGGCGGACCTGATTGCCCTCAATGCTCTCCAGCCTCCAGTTGTCGGGTAACAGTGCGCCGGGGTAGACACGCTTGCCATGCTCATCGATCACGTAGGGATTGCGACCGAACCACACCGCCTGAAAACGCACGCGAGGTGCCGCAAGCGCCGTGCTTGCCTGCACGTTGGGCGTCAAGACAATATGCTGGCCAAACCGAGTATCAAAGGCCTGTTGAATCTGCAGCCAACTGCTTTTTTGGGCAGCGGGAAAAGCGCCCTCAACACTGAGCTGCCCGCCCTGTTCCTCAACCCGCAATTGCGTGAGCCTGACGTCCTGCAGCGCACCCTCAAGCCAGCTTCGGGCCTGGGTCAGTGTGGGGGCGCTCTTGACGGGCGTTGACGAACCAGGGACGGAATCTGCAATGGAGTGCCGGGCCGACTCGGCAGGTGCACGAAAGGCAAATGCAGTGGCACATGTCACCAGCAACAAAAGTGCAGCCAGTGCTGGCCATTTAAGCAGCACCAGGCGGCGGGACACAGCAGGGATGGCTCGGGCACTTCGTGTGCTGCGCAAGCACAGCCTGCTCTGTCCGACCAGCAACTCGACAGGCAAGGAGATTCGTTGACCGTGGCCGACGTTGACAACCCGACGTTGGCCAAGGCTATCGAAAACCGTCACATCGCCTCCCAAGGCTTCTATTGCGACGTGTTCAACGGAGAATCGCAGACGAACATGTTGCTCGGCCACATCAGCATCGCCCAGCACAAGGTCAGCCGGAGCGGCACTGCCAATCACATAGACAGGATTGTCCAGGAGCAGCGAAACGCCCTGATGCAAACCATGAAGAATTTCGAGCCGGGCTACGCCGCTTTCCTGCACAGAAGCGTCGGGCGTTCCGCTCAATGAGATCAAGGCTGTCATGATCGAGTCACCACCGTGTGATCTACCGGAAACGGCATGTCAAAGCCGGGCAAAACTGTCGATCGGAAGAATTTCGATGCGCTGTGAATGCAGGCAGCTGTAGCGCTGCCTGCATGACAACGTCAGTTCTGTGGACGTTGCTTGGTAGCATCCAGCTCTGCTTTCTTGGCAGTGGAGATTTCAGTGATCTTGGCCGATTTCTCGATAGCCATATCAAAGGTCGCCGACATTTTTTCGATTGCTGCGTCTGAATTGCCGGAGCTTACGGGTGGAGTCGAACTCATGTTGTTTCTCCTTGCTTCGAGTAGGGATCTATCTGCGGATTAACAACCGGCTCAAGAACAGGTCAATGTGCCATTACACAACAGCGATGCAGAGACACTACGCTATTTGCCGCGTTGCCAATTAATAGTAATCAGCGAAACTTGTTCGATGCTGTGAAACGTTGTGAAATCAGATTTCACAACGAATTAATACCGCAAACCAACAGTGATATCAAAGTGATATTTATTTCTGGTTTATTTCTGGTGATATTAATTTTTTATGTACCACGAGTCGGGGCTCCAACGTTTACGGGGTGTTCGCCAGGGCCTTTATTATTTATCGACGCGTGTGAATTGTTGTGAAAAGAGATTAGCGATCCGCCACTTCACTTGTCGGAATGATAGTGTCGGCCCATAAGCCCTGTTCTTTTGATTTGAAAACGAGACGCCGTTCAAACTATTCACGCGAATAAAGAGTTCGTCATTGACACAGGGTTTCGTTCGCCTCGCGGCACTCAATTATTGAGTCGCCTGCTCCACGTCCAGCGGTTAACAACAGGAGTTATGTGCTATGTCGACGTCCACGATCAGCCCGGCGCCTGGCCCTCTTCCGCCCCCCGCACCGGGCGCGAATGCCCGAACGCGATTCAACCAGGTGCTGCAGACCAGCAACCGCAATGGCGGCCAATACCGGCCAGCGGGCGCAGACGAAAAGGCACCTGCGCTGGGCAGTTACGCATCGATAGAAAAGCCCGGCACTGTGGCGGCTGACACCGTGCGCTACGTCACCCAGGAAGGCGATCAGGTACTGGTAAGCAAATCCACCAGCCCGGAGCTCTATCGTCAGGTCGTCGAAGACCAACCCCGAGTGGCAGGCTTCAGGGCCAGTGTGGCTGCTGGCTACTCCCCAGCCAGGGCTGATGCTGCCGCGCCAGCGACGCTGAGCGGCTATGCCCGTATCGGAGCACCGGACGAAATGGGGCCGGGGCTGATTCGCTATGAAGCCGCCGATGGCAGCAAGGTCATCGTTTCGCAGCAACAGAACCCGGAACTCTTCAAACAGGTGGCGTCGGATTTCAAATCGCTATCCGGCGTAGGCAGCAGTCAGCGGGAAGGCTACAGGGTGGCAGGCGCGGACGAAAAGCCGCCGGAAAACATTGCAGGCTTTGCAGTGGTCGGCCCGGTGGATGAAGTCGGGCCGGGCGTGATGCGTTATGTCGACCGTGACGGCAATAAAATCGTCGTGGCCAAGAGCGACAATCCTGAGCTGTACAGTGCGGCCAAAGACGCTTTCAATACCCTGACCGGGCTTAACACGAGCGAAGCGCAAGGTTATCGCAGGGCGGGTGACAACGAAGTATGGCCACCCGTATTCGGCACCACCGTCGGCCCGTTGAATGAGGTCGGCCCGGACACTATCCGTTACGAGCACAACGGAGAGAAGGTCGTGGTCACCCGTGACGACAATCCGAAGTTGTTCGATTATCTGGCAGCGCTGCAAACCATAGTGTCGGACCCGCAAAAAAGAACTGCGATGGAAACCGCAGTCAACGAAGGGCAGATTCTTGCTGACCGCAACACCCCCATTCCCAGCTTGAACGACATTACACAGTTCACTTGGGTGTCTGGCCAGGAAGGAAGCCAGATCAGCTATCAGAATCAGAGCGGTGAGCGGATTGTCGTCACTGAAGCATTGACCCCTGAACTATTTGACAAAGTAACCACCCTCAATGACGCCTGGAACAAGATCAACAGTAGCCGGGAAGAAGGTTACACGTTGGCAGAGCCTCATGACTTTTTGAAGAATCAGGACATAACCATCGGTTCACCGGACGAATTGGGCGCGGGTCTGATTCGTTTCGAGAACGGCGATGGCAAGTTCATCGTCTCCAAGGATTACAGCCCGCAGTTGTACGATGACGTGGTGGAAAAATGGAATGAGCTGGGCACCGGCAATATCGGTGAAACCCGCAGTCGGCATAACTTGCCGCCCGTGGCCGAGCTGGATCTGATGGGGCAGAAAACCGGCGTGAAAGCCGACAAGGATGACGAGAACTCCGAAGAGCTGAACGTCGGCGAACTGGCGACCAAGGAACTGCTCGACCAATACCGCGACGGTGTGAACAAAGGGGATATTGCCAAGGATGACCCTCGCGCAAAACTGGTCAGGGCAATCGAGGCGCAGGCCGCTTATGACAACGGTCGCGGCCTGACCGGTTATGAAGAGGCCAAAGGCGCTTTCGGCGGCACCTGGCGCGAATTCGACAGCAAACAGACCCAACTCAGTTCGGCCGACATGCACGACATCATCGATGGCGGCAAGCTGCAAGAACAACTGACCACACTGTTCTCTGATCCTACCGTGCAGCAGGACTAACAGAGCAAGATGACCGATGCACTGGGCAAAGTGCCCAACAAGGACGAAATCAAGCAGAAGCTGCTCGACCTCACCGCCAATCCCGATTACGTACTTTACCTCAAGGACCTGAAAAAGCAGGGCCTTGGCCAAGAGGCGCAGAAAGACCTGAGCGACACCTTGTCCTCACTTGCACTGGTCGATCCAGAAGGCGCCAGCAAGGCGGCACAGTCTATTCAGGCCGACGGTTTGACCAGCGATCTCAACGATCTGGTCGCCGACCCGTCGAAGATCAGCGACGAGAATAACGCCCTCGCCACCAAGGACCTGTTCGGCCTGCTCAAGGCAGAGCTCAAGGGCTTTCTGGTCGATATGCCGCGCTTCCTGCAGCCCACCTTCGAAAAATTCCTTCAGGAAGGTGTCGTGGGCAACGCCAAGCCCGCAGACATCGCCAAAGCGCTCAAGGAGGTCGGTGATGCCTATCGGAAAAACGGCAAGGTCAGCGAAGCAGACATCAAGACAGCCCTTTCCAAACCCTACATACCGGTAGCTGATCGCGGCAAACTGGGCGAAATCTTCAATACGCTCAATAGCAAAGGCGTCATGGGCTCCGTTGCAGCAGGCGTGTCGCTGTTCTCGGCGATTTATCAACTGGTCGGCAACGGCGGCAAGCTAGGCGAGACACCGATTCAGCGCCTGGGCATTGCCAAGGACTTCCTGAGCTTTGCCGGCGGTGCCAGCCATTTCGTACGCCTGGCTGATCAGGTTGGCGACCTGATGGGCAAAGGCGGCCTGGTGGACATGCTGGGGCTGGACAAGACGTTACCGGAGATCTGGGGCAAGGAAAGCTTTGGCAAGGCCAAGGAAGTCAGGGTCAGTGGCATTTCCGCAAGCAACCTGAGCGAGATCCGCACCGCACTGGATGCGACTGATGAATATCGGCTCAATTCGACGCTGGGCGACATGGCTGGCGGTGCAGAAGCGGAACGCCAGGCCATGGGCGGCATCACCCAGCGGCTGGATGACGCCGTGCAGGCTTCAGGGGCCAAGCTGCCCTCTGGAACTGCCAATAAAATCGCAGGCTCGGTCGTCAAAGTGCTGGGGCCTGCAACGGATCTGGCTGGTGGTTTTGCCGATATCGTACTGGGTGCATTCACCATCAAGGACGGCGTGAAGTCAGGTGACAAGCTGGCTCAGGCCGCAGGCGGCCTGCAAATTGCCGGCGGTGCCTTCGGCGCGTCAGCCGGCGTACTGGGAACCGCGGCACTGGTGGGTGCAGGCGGCGCGGCGGCCACCGCGCTGGCCGGGCCATTCTTCCTCGTCGGCGTTGTGATTGCTGTCGTCGGCGGGATCATTGGCTATTTCGTCGACCATAACAAAAAGCAGAAAGCATCCGAAAAGGAAAACGACTGGTATCGCGATCTGGCGGCAGACGGTTTGCTGCAGTCCGACTGGGGCGACAAGGTCGAATATGCACACTACTCGATCCACCACTATCGCGAACGCGAAGCGCCTGAAGACGACAGCCTGTTCCGCTTCCAGAGTGCCGAGTGGAAGCATTTCGACGAAACGCCGCAGGAAGGCGGCTCTTCCACCAACCGCCTTGATGACACGTTACACGTGGAATACGGCGAGCCACACAAATCGCCGGATCAACAGAAGCGTGACGAATTGAGAGAAGCACCGCGCTGGAGCGGCTCGAAGGTCTGAGCCATTCATGCATGTTCGACAAGCCGCCGTTCAGGCGGCTTTTCGGTTGATCAGGGAGCGCCGAACAGCATGGTCCAGTACACACCGTAATCGGCGTTGGTAGCCGTCGCGTAGGCCGCGCCGACCTCGGTAAACATAGGGTTCATCAGGTTGGCGCAATGTCCCGGGCTGGCCAGCCAGCTGGTCATTGCCTTGCTGACAGTGCTCTGCCCTGCTGCGATGTTTTCACCGATCTGCCGTCCGCCGTAACCCGCTGCACGGGCGCGATCTGCCGGTGAATCGTTATCAAAGCCTCGATGCGTGAAGTAATTCTCGCTGGCCATCGACTGGCTGTGCCCCTGTGCAGCCATTTCCAGGGTCCTGTTCCAGCTCAGCGGTCTGGCCGAAGGAAACGGCTGCTTGCCACACATGCGCGGCTTGGCTCGTGCGGCATTGACCTGCGCCAGAAGTATGCGGCCAGCCGAGCGTGCATCTTCCAGGCTTTCGTCGATCAACGGTTTCGCCAATACCACACGCCAGTCGCCACGCTCGCGAGTAATACCGATGTCAGCGTATTGCGGGTCAAGCAAAGCGCCGCAATAGCGTTTTTCGAGCATGCCGAACGCTTCACCGGCGCTCTGCGCGCCAGCAAGTCGTATGGTCCGGACGGTGACCGCCTGATAACCGGATGCCTTGAGCGCATCACGTGAACTGCCAGCGAAACTGATCGGCAACGCTACGCTGGCGTTGAGCGTCAGCGCTCTGGAGATTTTTGTCGTTCGCGCTTCGCAGCGCTGAGGTTGCCCACGAAAATCGTTGATGGCCTGGACCAGCTGTCGCTCGTCACTGGCACTGGCATGGCTGGCGTACATGGGCAGCAGAGGCACGAAGTACAGGCACATGCGCCAGAAATAACGGTGCGATTCAGGCATGAAGACAGACTCGAAAAGTAAAAGGCATGCCATGAATTTCAAGGCCCGAATAAGACCCTGAAAAAACCTCTTGGTTCATGCTGCATTTTCAAATGCAGGGGTTATTCAAATACCTGTTCCGGCAAAAAACACCGCTGATCCGGGCCTCTCGCGATCACGTTGAATTTACCCGAGCCATGGCGATCTTCCCTTACACACCTCTTGTACCTGCCGAGAAAGGATTCTTTCACCATGGCCACTCCTCCCGAAACTCCATCGCTGCGCCGGGCAATCACGGCGCCGATGCTGACACTGTTCATCCTCGGTGACGTGCTGGGGGCTGGCGTCTATGCGTTGGCAGGCACTATCGCCGGACGTGTCGGCGGAGCCATCTGGGCCCCCCTGCTGATTGCCCTGTGCTTCGCCTTGCTTACCGCTGCGTCCTATGCGGAACTGGTGACCAAATACCCTCGTGCGGGCGGTGCAGCGGTGTATGCCGAAAAAGCCTTCGGCAAACCGCTGTTGTCGTTTCTGGTCGGCTTTTCCATGGTGGCGGCAGGCGTCACCAGTGCTGCAGGGCTGGCAGTCGCGTTTGCCGGCGACTATTTCCAGGCATTGGTGAGCTGGCCCGCGCAGTGGGTATGTGTGGGCTTTCTGGTGATTGTCGCGCTGTTGAATGCGCGTGGCATCAAGGAGTCGTTGTCGGCCAATCTGGTAATGACCCTGATTGAGCTGAGCGGGCTGGCAATGGTGATTGCGGCCGCAGTCTGGTTCGTCAGTCAGGGTAATGGTGTGCCGCAACGTGTGTTTGAACTGGAGACGAACTCACCGGCCACCGCGATTCTTGCCGCATCGCTACTGGCATTTTATTCATTTGTGGGCTTTGAAACGTCTGCCAACCTGGCCGAAGAGATCAAGGATGTGCGCAGGGTGTATCCACGAGCGCTGTTCGGTGCGCTGCTCATTGCAGGCGCGGTTTATATGCTGGTCGGCGTGGGCGCGGCCATGGTGCTGCCCGTCGAACAGTTGAAAGCTTCGCAGGCCCCGCTGATGGATGTCGTCAGTGCTTCAGGGTTGGGGATACCTGCCCCATGGTTCGCGGTGATCGCGCTGATTGCAGTTGCCAATGGCGCACTGCTGACCATGATCATGGCCAGCAGACTGACCTTCGGGATGGCTCGTGAAGGACTGTTGCCCGCGGTGATGGGTTCGGTTCTGCCTCAACGGCGCACACCCGGCGTGGCCATTTTCGCAACCACAGTGGTTGCCATCGCGCTGTCCTTTACCAGCACCCTCACCACGCTCGCTGAAACCGTGGTGTTATTGCTGCTGTTCGTGTTTCTCAGCGTCAATATCGCGGTTCTGGTGCTCAAGCGCGACAAGGTCGAAGCCGGCCATTTTCAGGTTCACTGGGTCATTCCGGTATTGGCGATTCTTTCCTGCCTGCTTTTGCTGACCCAGCAAGGCCCTGAAACCTGGTTGCGTGCCGGCATGATGCTCGCTGTCGGAGCCGCGCTTTATGGACTGACCCGATTAGGCAGTTCAGTGCTGGTTTCACACCCGCGCTGAACGGCATTTGTGATGCATGCCACGCGCGTGAGTCAGGCTTTACTTCAGTGTGTAACGACGATGTCTGAAATCGGATTGCGCCACCGCTCTTCGATTCTTGCATCGTCTGCTCGATAGCCAAGAGCGATAACCAGCGGTATGACGGCACCACTTGGCAGCTGGAGAAGTTCGGCAACTTTCGCGCCTGAAAATCCTTCCATCGGGCACGTATCGATGCCCTTCGCGGCTGCGCCAGGCATGATGGTTTGAGCTGCGAAGATGGCATTGCGTGCCGCCCGTTGCCGACCGCCGATATGGCCGATGGGGAGTAGCGAGAGGGTCGGTCGGATCAGCGCTGCAAGCGCAACAATCGGCGACCACAAGACAGAAGATCCCACTCCGAGAACCTTCTGAAACATACCTATCTGTTTGCGGTAGTAGGCCTTCGAATCTGTTCCCAACACAGACGAACCTTCAACGTGGTCGAGTTGTGCGTTGGCTGTACGCAACCCCAGCGCAGGACTCGCCACGATCACGATGAGCTCGGCCGCTGATGCTGCAGCTTTCTGGCCGTTGCAAGCGACCGCCAAATTCGCTTTGAGCCCAGGATCGCGAACCCAGTGCAGTTGATAAGGCTGCATGTTCCCGCTGGAGGGGCATAGGCTGTGCGCCTGCACCGCCCGGTTCAGGCGCTTGCGCTAGGCATGAAGCAACTCGATCCGGAAAACCTTTCGCAACGCCTGCCAGTGCAATACGACCAGGAAGAACTCAAAGACATTGCCTGCGGTATAAACGCACATCTGGAACGGGTCGAGCAATTCATGGCCCGGGAACGCGCCCTTCTCGATCAGGCCAGTCATGAGTTTCGTACGCCGATCGCGGTGATCAGCGGCGCGCTGGATGTGCTGGCCAGGCAAGCGCTACCCGCGTGTGCAGCGCCACCGATTCAACGCATGCGGGCAACCGTGGATAACCTGACCGAGATCATGGTCGCGCTGCTGTATTTGTCGCGCGAGCCCATGTCCTCAGCGCCGGACGACCCCGTCGAGCTGGACCGCCTGTTGCCCGGCCTGGTCAAGGACCACCAACACCTTCTGGACGGCAAACCCGTGCAGTTTTCGGTGCACATCCACCAGACGCTTTGCCTGCAAGTGCCCGAGGCGATTTTACGCATTGCCATCGGCAACCTGTTGCGTAACGCTGCCGAAAACACCTATGACGGAACAATCACCGTACGCCTCAAGGACGGTGTATTGAGCGTGACCGACTCGGGCGAAGGCTTCGACACTGCGCAGGCGTCCCTCCACTACCTGTCTCTGCTGAGAAACTCGACCAGAGCGGGCACCGGGAAAGGCCTGGGGCTTTTTCTGGTGCGGCGCATCTGCGAACGATTTCGGTGGACGCTGACCCTGGAGTCGATGCCGACGCCAGGCACTAGAGGGGAGCTGGATTTCCGGACTCGGCTAGTGCAGTACCGGTAAATTCGACAGCAAGCCTCTATAACTTCAGCCTCATGAATGGCATGAGAAACATCACGAGATTAACGGTGCGACACTATTAATAAGCACGCTAAGTTAAATTTTTTTCACAGGCCAAAAAAACAGCCTTACCGTCACAAAAAAAATATACATTATTCACGTGGCCAATAACCTGCTATTCAGAAACTTCAATGCAGTTATTTGTAGCCACCCCATCATTAAGCCACGCAGAGAAAACATCATGAACCGAGTAACAGCAAAGTCCGCATTGAAAGCTCTCGTTGTGACAACCATTGCAATCATCGGCCTGCAGGGCACGGCATTTGCCGCCACCGGTATACAAACCGCACCAGCTGTCGATGGCAAACACGCGCTCGTGCAAGAGGCCGGCAAGACTGAAGCCACCCGCACCACATCTGCACCACTGCAAGTAGCGACGAGGCTGAAAAACGGCTTACGTATCAACACCGCCTGCGACGATACCGGCCTCCCTTGCCCGCCTCGCGGCTAAAAGCACCGGTTAAAAAACAGCCGCAAAGTAGTCACTTTGCGGCTGCACTGTTATAGAACAATACCGTTGTTACCTGTCCACTCTGCAAGTGATCAGCCCCTGAACTCAGCCGCTACTTGCATCTCCATCCCTGTCGCTCATGCCCTCGCGACTAAACAGCAATGCCATAACAGCGGCCAACAGGTTCAGCGACGTTTCAGTCGGTCGATGATCACCGCCAGCAACAGAATCGTACCGCGAATCACGTATTGGTAGAACGTATCGATATTCTTCAGGTTCATCGCATTCTCGATGATCGCCAGAATCAGCACACCAGCGATTACATGGCGAATCATGCCGATGCCGCCGCTCAGCGAAACACCGCCCAGTACGCACGCCGAGATGATGGTCAGCTCGAAGCCCTGACCGATCATTGGCTGCCCCGAGGTCATACGCGAAGCCAGCACCACGCCAGCCAGTGCCCCGACAAGCCCGTGAACCGCGAAGATGATGATCTTGGTGCGATCAACATGCACACCCGCCAGCAATGCAGCTTCCTGGTTGCCACCGATGGCCATGGTGTTGCGCCCGTAGGTGGTGTAGTTGAGCAACCAGCCGAAGAATATGAAGCAGGCGATGGTGATCAGGATCGGCACCGGCACGCCATATATCTGGCCATTGCCGAAGATGAAGAAATCCTCGTTGGAGACGCCGACGGCCTTGCCGTTGGAGAAGATATACGCAAGGCCGCGCACGATCTGCATGGTCGCAAGGGTCGTGATCAGGGCATTGATGCGCAGCTTGGCAATCACGATGCCATTGATCAGACCAACCACCAGCCCCAGCGCCAGCGCGGCGGAAACACCGAGAAACACGCTGTCGGTGTCGCGGATAACAATCCCGGCGATGACCCCGGAACAGGCCAGCACCGAACCGACCGAAAGGTCGAAGTGCCCGGACGCCAGACAAAAGAGCATGGTGCAGGCAGCAATGCCCACGGTGGAAATCGCAAGGCCTAGCCCCCGCATGTTCAGCGGTGACATGAAGTTGTCGATGAACACGGCGCACAGCAGGAAGATTCCCACGGCAGCCAGGAGCATCACCCAGTCATCGGCAAAACGACGCAGGTTCATGCCCTGACGGGGAGCCTGCAGGCTGGATTCGGTAGACATATGCACCTCTTTATTGTTGTTCATGGTCAGGGGACCGGTTATCAGCTGCGCGTGCGAGGCAGAGCCAATTGCAGGAGTCGCGATTCATCAGCCTCATCGCGGTTGAATTCACCAGTGATCGCGCCTTCGCTCATCACCAGAATGCGGTCGGAAATACCCATGACTTCCATCAGGTCACTGGACACCACAATGACCGCAATCCCGTCGGCGGCCAGGTTGTGAATGATCTCGTAGATCTCGGACTTGGCACCGACGTCAATCCCGCGGGTGGGCTCGTCCAGCAACAGGACCTTCATCGGCATCGACAGCCAGCGACCGAGAATCGCCTTCTGCTGATTGCCGCCGGAGAGGAACATGATCTGTTGCTCGGGCGATGGTGTCTTGACGTTCATCGACTTGATCTGGCTGCGTGCGTTGTCGCGCTCCCAGCGGCCCTGAATCAGGCAGCCGAGATTCACATGCCGGGGCCGTGCACCGATGTTGATGTTCTCCGCGACGCTGGACAGCGGCACGATACCTTCCTTCTTGCGGTCCTCCGGGCAGAGCAGAATGCCTGCTTCGATCGAATCGCGTGGGGACTTGAGCGTCAATGGCTTGCCGTCCAGCTGCAACGTGCCTGCCGTGCTGCGCGTCAACCCCGACAGCAGACGGAACAGCTCGGTACGCCCGGCGCCCACCAGCCCGAAGAAACCCAGCACTTCACCTTTCTCTACGGCAAAACTCACGGGTTCGTGCAGCCCCGGCCCCAGTAACCCGGTCACTCGCAGGCTAGGCCCTTGATGCTGGCGCGGACGATAATTGTAGATGTCCTGAATATCCCGGCCCACCATGCAGGTCACCAGCCGGTCATGATCCAGATCAGCCATCTGCTCAAAGGTTTTTACAAAACGACCGTCCTTGAACACTGTTACGGCATCACAGACACGGAAGATTTCTTCCATGCGATGAGACACGTAGAGAATCACCCGCCCCTCGTCGCGCAGCCGCACGATAATCGCCATCAACCGGTCAATTTCACGTGCCGACAGGCTGCTGGTGGGTTCGTCAAAGGCGATGACGTGCGCATTGCGTGACATGGCCTTGGCGATCTCCACCAATTGCCGCTGGCCCAGTGAAAGATCACCCAGGCGAGTGCGCGGGTCGATTTCGTCAGCCAGGCCTTTGAGCAGCTCACCTGCCCGACAGTACATCGCACCGCGATTGATCAAACCAAAACGATTGGGCATGTGCCCAAGCAGCAGGTTCTCGGCGACGGTCATTTCCGGCACCAGATGCAATTCCTGGTGAATCACCGCCACACCCGCCGCAATACTCTCGGCGGTGGATTTGAACTGGTAGCTCTGCTCACCGATCTGCAAGGTGCCGCTATTGGGCTGATAAGAGCCGCCGAGGATTTTCAGCAGCGTGGATTTACCGGCACCGTTCTCGCCCATCAAGGCGTGAACACTGCCGGGGCGCGCTTCGAAGCTGATGTCCGAAAGCGCCTTTACGCCGGGGAAGACCTTGCCGATGCCATTGAAGCGCAAGGCACCGTTTATGGATGTTTGCTCGATAGCCTGTTGCATGAAACCAACCTCCTCGCACGTGTGAGGGGCCTGAAAATCAGGCCCCTCAGTCAACTCACTTCCACAGACCGATCTTGGTCAATACTTCCTGGAAGTTGGCGCGGGTGATCAGTGTCACATCGTCCATAGCGGTATATTTAGGCGGTTCAACGCCCTCGGTGACCCACTTATACATATACAGCGCGGTGTTGTAGCCTTCCTTGTCCGGGCTTGGCAGCATGGAGCCAAAGAAGCCACTCTCTTTTTTCTTCAGCTCATCAATGGCATCGGTGCCGTTGATGCCGATCCCGATAACGTTTTTCGCGCTGAAACCATTGCTCGCCGTCGCGCGTACGCCCCCCAGAACAGTGTTGTCGTTCATGCCGCCGATGATCAGGTTTTTCGCATCGCCAGGCAGTTTTGGCAGCGCAGAGTTGGTGGCGTCCATGCTGCCTGGTACATCAAGAGTTTTCTGCGCGGTGAACAGGATGTGGTCTTTCGGCAAACCGGCCTCTTCTAGCGCCTTCACCGAACCGTCAGTGCGTTTCTTACCGGTGTCCAGCTCGTTGTAAGTGTTGATGATCGCGTAGGTGCCTTTCCACCCGCCCTCATCCCACTTGCGGTTCTTCGCTTCGGTGGCCATCGCGGCACCTTGCTTCTGGCCCACTTCAAAGGCTGCCATGCCCAGATATGGCACGTCCTCCATGAAGTTGCCTTTGGCGTCGACAAAACGATCGTCCACGGCCATGACTTTCAAACCGAGCGCCTTGGCCTTGGCCACGATTGCAGGGCCCAGAGAGACATCAGGCGGGCAGATCACAAAGCCCTTGGCACCGTTGGCGGCCAGGCTGTCGATAGCGGAAAGGGTCTTTTCACCATCTGGCACGGCAATCTTGAGCACGGTAAAACCATGCTCCTTGCCTGCCTTTTCAGCAAACGCCCATTCGGTCTGGAACCATGGCTCTTCAGCCTGTTTGACCAGAAAGCCGATTTTGACTTCATCAGCAGCGGAGGTGATGCCACTCATGCCCAGAATGGCGGTGGTGACGGCGGCACAGCACAGGGAACGAATCCCGTGACGACTCAACATAGCTAACTCCTTATTTTTATTGAATAGCTACAGCGTTCAGCGAGGTGGCGGTTGCAAACGCGGAGGCGTCCGAGAACCGATTAAATAGTCATACCATATAATGAATGACCGCTATGTAACCGAATGTCACTCCTGCATTTCCCACCGCGACGCCGCCGCAGAAAAGGCGACGGCGCGGCATTTTTTCAACCGCTGAAGCGCTGACACAGCGTTCCTTTGACGCCGACATGCGCCATCAGCACCGCGCCATCGAACCGTCCATGAGCATCGGCAGGCGCTGCACTGGTGACATACAGTGTCTCAAGGTCAGGACCACCGAACACACAACTGGTGGGATGGCTGACGGGCAGCTCGATGACCCGGTCGACACTGCCGTCGGGGGCAAAGCGGATCAGGCAACTGCCTCCCCAGCGCGCGTTCCATACATAACCTTCGGCATCCATTGCCGAGCCGTCGGGCGAACCCTGGCCCTGCTCGGCCGCCCATACCTGACGTGGTCCCAGCGAGCCATCTTCCTGCACAGGGTATTGGTAGATCACTTCGTCCAGCGTATCGGCGCTGTACAGCACGCTGCCGTCGATATTCCACAGCAGGGTATTGACGATGCCCTGCCCGTCCAGCAAACGCGTCACGCGGGCGTCGGATTCAACCCGGAACAGCCCGCCCGAACGACGGACCAAAGGTACGTCTTCGCCTTCGGCATCGATATTGTTTTGCATGCTGCCCAGCCACAGGCGGCCACGCGCGTCACAACGGGCCTCATTGGCGCGATTGCCAGGGGTCGGGTCTGCGACGCAAAACAACGCCAGTGAAGTTTTTTCGGATGTGAGGTCCAGGCGATACACGCCGCTGGCCAGAGTCACCAGTGCGTCGCCCTGCTCGGTCGGTATAAACGCAGACACCGGCTCGGGCATGCGCCATTGGCGATACTCCCCGGCAACCAGCCGACAAGCCAGAAAACCGGCAATGTCGACCCAGTACAAGGCCTGCTCTGCGGCATCCCAGAAGGAGCCCTCGGCAAGCTTGAAACGGTGCTCGGAAACGGGCAGCCAGTTCATGAAAAATGTCCTTTGTTATTGTTGTAAAGGCACTTTTTGGATGTTTGCGTCGCAGTCTTGTCCAACCTGCGTGCCCAGTCGACCTGTTTCGCAGGCATCCAGCGGATCGACCGGCTTCAGTGAAGCTGGCACTACTAAATAGTATTACAATTTATTTTTCAAGTGGCATTTTATAGGCTATAAATCCATGCATCGGCTTTAATCCGATCAAATAGTCTTACCAATAACAATAAAAGCAGGCAGATCAGATGAAAACACATGCTCTCCTCAGCACCCTTGGACTGTCCTTGATGATCAGCACCTTGACTGCACAGGCCGCGGCACTCTCCAGCGAGCACAGCACTTTCGGCCAACTGCCCGACGGCACTGCCGTCGAGAAATTCACCCTGCGCAACAGTCACGGCGTGCAGGCCAGCATCATCACCTACGGCGCGACGCTGCAATCGCTGCTGGTGCCTGACAAGGCCGGAAAGGTCGAGGATATCGTCCTGGGCTTCGACGATGTTCAGGGCTACCAAGACAACGGCACGGTTTATTTCGGCGCGACCATCGGCCGATTCGGCAACCGCCTGGCAGGCGGAAAGTTCAGCCTGGATGGCAAGACCTACCAGGTCCCGCTCAACGACAAGACCAATGCCCTGCACGGCGGCACTCAGGGTTTTGACAAACGACTCTGGAAGGCAGAAGAAACCAAGACCGGTGATTCGGTCGGCGTGAAGCTGACCTACGTGTCGCCGGATGGCGAGATGGGCTTTCCGGGCACATTGAAAACTGAAGTCACTTACAGCCTGAATGAGAAAAACGAGCTGAAGATTGACTACCGCGCCACCACTGACAAGCCGACAGTGCTGAACCTGACCAACCACAGCTATTTCAACCTGGCGGGTGCAGGCAGTGGTGATGTACTCAAACAGGTCGCCACCCTGCACGCTTCGCACTACACACCGGTCAACGACAAGCTGATCCCGACCGGCGAACTGCCTGCCGTCGCTGGCACGCCGATGGACTTCCTCAAGCCCACCGCGTTCGGCAAGCACATAAAGGATGATCACCAGCAGTTGAAATATGCCGAACCCAAACAAGGCGGTTTTGATTTCAACTGGGTACTCGACACTAAGGGTGATGTGAAGAAACTGGCCGCCGAGGTCAGCGACCCGCAATCAGGCCGCAGGCTGCAGCTGTTCACCACAGAGCCAGGCGTACAGCTGTATACCGGCAACTTCCTGGATGGCAGCATTCATGGCAAGGCGGGCAAGGTCTACCCGCACTGGGGTGCCTTTACCCTGGAGACCCAGCACTATCCTGATGCGCCCAATCAGCCGAAATTCCCCAGCACACGACTGGACCCAGGCAAAGCCTACACCCAGACCACCGTGTTCAAGTTTCTCAATAACTAGGGACGTTGAAGTCGCCCAGCCCCTGAAACCCAGGGGCTGGCGACTCTCGAGGTTACTGATTGCGCTTCATTGCCGCAGTCAAGGTATCGACGTTGTAACGGAACATCTTCGCGTAGGTTGACGCAGGGCCGTCGGCTGGCGACAAGGCTTCGACATACAGCTCACCGCCTGGCTGGGCACCACTGGCTTCGGCAATCTGCTTGACCAGACGCGGGTCGCTGGAGTTTTCGAAGAAGTAGGCACTGACATGCTCGGCCTTGATCTGACGAATCAGTTTCGAGACATCAGCTGCCGACGCTTCCGATTCGGTAGACAAGCCCAACGGTGACAGGAAAGTCACGCCATAAGCATCTCCAAAGTAGCCGAACGCATCATGAGAAGTGAGGATCTTGCGCTTGGCGGCCGGAATCGAATGAATCTGATCGCGGGCGTAAATGTCCAGTTGTTGCAGCTCGACGATGTAGCGATCGCCATTGGCTTGATACTCGCTTGCTCCTTCCGGGTCGGCTTTCTTCAGCGCGGCGATAATGTTACGCACATAAATCACCCCGTTGGCGGCGCTGTTCCAGGCGTGCGGGTCGACAATACGCTTGCCATCTTCGTCCATGCTGCGGGTCTTGATCCCTTCAGAGAGCACTACCGGCTTGCCCTTGTAGCCCGACGCTTTGATGAGACGATCCATCCAGCCTTCCAGATGCAGGCCACTGACAAACGCCAGGTCGGCATTTTTCAATGCCTGAGCATCACTTGGCGTTGGCTCGTAGACATGCGGGTCGCCGTTCGGGCCGATCAGGGACTTTACGTGAACACGGTCGCCGCCGACCGTACTGACCATGTCCGCGATGACCGTGAACGACGCAACGGCTTCCAGCGGTTTGGCCTGGGCCAGACTGGCGAACGCAGACAGCGCCAGTGCAGCTATGGAACTCAATACCATCAATCGTTTCATGACGTACCTTTTCAGTTAGCCAGGTGAGGTTTGGGAAACAGTCGGCGCACGATTCCCGTGCGCCCGAACAACAGGGAAAGACCGTAGAACGCACTGGCGGTAAGCACGATGGCCGGGCCCGAGGCGACGCCAAGGTGGTAGGAAACGATCAGGCCGATCAGGCCTGACAAGGTCGCCAGCAGTGTCGAAATCACCATCAGGCCACTCAGCGAGTTGGTCCAGAAACGTGCCGCGGTTGCCGGCAGCATCATCATGCCCACGGCCATCAAGGTGCCCAGCGCCTGAAAACCTGCGACCAGGTTCAGCACCACCAGCAACAGAAACAACACGTGGTACAGCGAGCCGCGCCCGCCGACCGCACGCAGGAAGCCCGGATCGAAGCATTCCAACACCAGTGGGCGATAGATCACCGCCAACAGAATCAGCGTGAAGGAAGCAATGCTGCCGACCATATAGATAGCCGTGTCATCAATGGCCAGAATGGTGCCGAACAGCACATGCAGCAGGTCGACACTGGAGCCATGCAGCGAAACGATCAGCACCCCGGCCGCCAGAGAGGTCAGGTAAAAGCTGGCAAAACTGGCGTCTTCACGCAGCGAGGTCAGTCGGCTCACCAGCCCTGACAGCAAAGCCACTGCCAGCCCGGCGATCAGCCCGCCGAAGCCCATCGCGGGCAACGACAGACCGGCGACCATGAAGCCCACCGCCGCGCCGGGAAGCACCGCATGGCTCATGGCATCGCCCACCAGACTCATACGGCGCAGCATCAACAGCACGCCCACCGGCCCGGAACCAATCCCCAGTGCCAGACATGCCACCAGCGCGCGGCGCATGAAGCCGAATTCGATAAAGGGCTCGACGACCAGGCTATAGAGCATCATGAGCGCTCGTCCTCGCTATCGCACAGCAAGGCGTCTGGGCTCCAGTACTCGGCCATGTTGCGCGCCTTGCGCAGGTTGGCGGCGCTGAGCACTTGCGAGGTTTCGCCCCAGGCAATGGCTTCACGGGCCATCAGCAGGGTTTGCGGAAAGTGCTGACGAACCTGTTCGATATCGTGCAGGACCGCGATCACTGTGCGCCCCTGCCCATGCCAGGCGCGCACCAGCTCCAGCAGATCACGGGTGGTGCGTGCGTCGATGGCGGTAAATGGCTCGTCGAGCAGAATCACAGAAGCATCCTGCAGCAGCAATCGGGCAAACAGCACCCGCTGGAACTGGCCGGACGACAACGAACCGACGCTGCGCCCTTCAAAACCCTCCAGGCCGACCGTGCTCAGCGCTTCCCCGGTTAATCGCGCATGATTGCGTGTCAGGCTGCGAAACGGCCCGATGCTGTGCCAGGCCCCCATCGAAACGGTATCGGCGACGCTCAGCGGAAAACTGCGATCGATTTCTGCGGCCTGGGGCAGGTAGCCGATCGTGCGGGTCGCCAGGCGGCCACGGTCAACGCGCCCCTGCGCAGGCTTCATGGTGCCGGCGATGGCCTTGATCAAGGTCGATTTACCCGCCCCGTTCGGCCCGACGATGGCCGTCAGGCTGCCCGCCTCGAACCGCCCGCTGATGTGGTGCACCGCCGGGCGGCGCTCATAGGCCACAGTAAGGTTTTCCAGAGCAATGGCTGCACTCATGGAATGGCCACCGACCAGCCGATGGCCAGCCAGAGCAATATCAGCACCGCAAGAGAAAACAGGACCCGCTTCCAGGCCGATTGGGCCAGCACGGAGCCTGCTATCGAGGCAAAAGGAGTTTTCACGCGAAAGTAACCTGCAACTATTTGTTACAGTATTACATACCGATCGCGCAAATGTTATTAAATAACATTCATCATTGAGTGCGCCCGTCCAGACAAGACTTCACTCTCGCTGAAAATCGTTAACCCATAGCGATACGTACAGGCCCGCTGTACGGTACTTGTCGAGCTGCACCCGACCCTATACTGTACATACAAACAGTAAAGGGGTACTTCATGCAGCTTATCGACAAGCTCAGCATTCTGGCGGACGCCGCCAAGTACGATGCGTCGTGCGCCAGCAGTGGAGCACCCAAGCGCAGCTCGCAGGACAAATCCGGTCTGGGTTCCACCAACGGCATGGGCATCTGCCATAGCTATACGCCGGATGGCCGTTGCGTGTCGCTGCTGAAAATCCTGTTGACCAATTTCTGCTTTTACGACTGCCAGTACTGCGTCAACCGCCGCTCCAGCGACGTGCCCCGTGCGCGCTTCACGCCCGAAGAAGTGGTCACCTTGACGCTGGACTTCTATCGTCGCAATTGCGTCAGCGGGCTGTTTTTGAGTTCCGGGATCATTCGCTCTGCGGACTACACCATGGAGCAACTGGTCGAGGTCGCCCGGTTGTTGCGCGAGGTGCACGAGTTTCGCGGTTATATCCACCTCAAGACCATCCCCGACGCCGATCCGGCGCTGATCGAAAAAGCCGGTCGCTATGCCGACCGCCTCAGCGTCAATATCGAGCTGCCGACCGACCTGAGCCTGCAAACCCTTGCACCGGAAAAAGACGTCGCGTCGATCAAACAGGCCATGCAAACCATTTACACCGGCGAGCAAACCGTGCGCAACGAGCCGCGATCGCCGCGCTTTGCCCCGGCCGGGCAAAGCACGCAAATGATCGTCGGTGCCGACGCTACCGACGACAGCACCATCCTGCACAGCGCGCAGTCGCTGTACAGCAACTTCAAACTGCGCCGGGTCTACTATTCAGCGTTCAGCCCAATCCCCAACAGCCCCAACAGTGTGCCACTGGCTGCACCGCCGCTGATGCGCGAGCACCGGCTGTATCAGGCCGACTTCCTTTTGCGCGGCTACGGTTTTACTGCAGGTGAATTGCTCAGCGGCCCCGGTGACCTGGCGCTGGACATTGACCCCAAGCTGGCCTGGGCGCTGGGCAACCGGCAGGTGTTTCCGCTGGACCTGAACAAGGCCGACGCGGCGCTGATTGCCCGGGTGCCAGGCATCGGCATTCGTACCACCCAGCGGCTGGTCGAGCTGCGCGGGCAGCGGCGTATCCGCTACGAAGACCTCACCCGCATGCGCTGCATACTGGCCAAGGCCAAGCCGTTTATCATTACCAGCGATTACCACCCGCCGCATGCGGAAACCACCAGCGAATTTCTGCATCACCAGTTGCGTGACCGGCCGCAGCCTCAGCAAATGGGGCTGTGGGGATGATCTGTCTGGACTGCGACGACCTGTTCGGCACCTGGCGGCAACAGGCACGCTGGCTGCTGAGCCATGAGATCGACCCCAGCCAGGTCAGCTGGAAGTCACCGGACGCCGCCGACCTGTTTGGCAGCGAAGAAGAATACCCGCAGGAACAGGGCCCCTTTCAGGGCCGGGTTCCGCTGAAATTGGTGCAACTGCTGGAAAGCGCCTCGCGCTACCGGGGCGATCAGCGCTGGAGCCTGTTGTACGAAGTGCTGTGGCGCGTCACCCACGGTGATCGCACGGCCATGATGGCCGGCGACAAACTCGGCAGCGAGCTGCACCGTCGTCTCAAGTCGGTCAGACGTGAGGCGCATCATCTGCACGCGTTTCTACGTTTTGTCGCCTTGCCGCCTGTCGCTGATGACGCGGCCATCATGCGCCCGCAGTACGTGGCCTGGCATGAGCCGGCGCACGATATTCTGCTCAGTGCCAGTGAGCATTTCATCGGCCGCATGGGCCAGCACCGCTGGATGATCGCTACCCCTCAGGACGGCGTGTATTACGACGGCAAACAGTTGATCCACGAGCGCCGCTGCCCTGAAACGTGGCAGACCATGGCTCGGCAGGTCGAAGACCCGCATGGCGAGTTGTGGCTCACCTATTACAGCCACATCTTCAATCCTGCACGCCTGAACCCCAAAGTCATGGAGGGCCACTTCCCTTCGCGCTTCTGGAAGAATCTGCCCGAAGGCCCTTTGATTCCAGCGCTCATCACCCAGGCCCGGACTGGCAAACAACGCGACGGCCAGGCCAGCGATATCGCCGCCAGACGTGGCAAAAAGATTGCGCACAGGGATTGAGTCTTTCGCTCTCGGGCTCTTGTTACCCGGTATTCCGTGCTCTAGGTGTTGTCTATGACGACAAGCGCCTAAAGCGAAACGCGCCCTTCAATGCAGGTAACCGTCGAGCCGCCCACCCAGATATCCTCACCTACACGCTGAATAGAGACTCGCCCCTTGCGGCCGAGCACGGTGCCTTGGCTGACGATGTAATTGTCCGGTGCCAGCCCCTCTTCCAGAAACCAGCGAGCGATTCCGGCATTGAGGCTGCCGGTCACCGGGTCTTCCGCCATACCGTCGCCCGGGATAAAGGCACGCACTTCAAATTGCGCCTCATCCCCATCGACTGCCGGGTCCCATGGCGCAACGACGCCGAGTATCAGGCCGCTCAATAGTGTGTAATCCGGCTGCAAGCTCAGAACACTGGCGCGATCTGCCAGCCTGAAGGCGACCCAACCCGGGCCGTTATCCACCCAGCGCGCATCCAGAATCTCACCCGCACCCAGCTTCATACCGATGCGGATCTGCTCGATCAATTCAGGGTCTACCTCGCCCGAACGCAACAAAGGCGGCGCAGTGAATGCCAGCCCGCTGCCCTCGCGACGAATGCGCACCAGACCGATCCCGCACTCCTGGATAATTTCCTCACCCTGCGCCGCGCCACCGCTTTCGAGCCAGGCGTGACAGCTGCCCAAGGTGGGATGCCCAGCGAAAGGCAGCTCTTCAAGTGTGGTGAAGATACGCACACGATAGTCGGCACGCGGGTCTGTCGGTTTGAGCAGAAACGTGGTTTCACTCAGGTTGGTCCAGCGTGCAAAGGCGGCCATCTGTTCATCACTCAGCCCGTCCGCGCCCAGCACCACCGCCAGCGGATTACCGAGCAAAGGCTGATCGCTGAACACATCCAGTTGTTTGAAATGAAACGAGCGCATCTGAGCTTCCTTGGCAAGGTGTTAAAGAACCAAGGTTGCCACGCACGCCACCGGGTAGACAACGGTCTATTGAACCAACGCTCGCCTTGGCCCCTCACAGCTCGCACTCGCCTGCTAATCTGGCAGACACAGGTCCGGATAACATGAGTCATTCGAGGTTTGAAGATGCTGGACACTACAACCTACAGTCAGCTCGAAACACTTTGCGAGACAATGACCGGCAAGTCCTTTCTGGTCGTCACCGGCGCAGGTATCAGCACCGCGTCCGGCATTCCGGACTACCGCGACAAGGACGGCGTCCGGCGTGGCAAACAGCCGATGATGTATCAGGAGTTTGTCGGCAACCCCGCTGCGCGCCAACGTTACTGGGCGCGGGCGATGCTGGGCTGGCCGCGTATTCGCGCGGCGCAGGCCAATGCCGCGCATCGGGCACTGGCTGCATTGCAGGTTGAAAATGCCATCAGCGGACTGATCACCCAGAACGTTGATGCACTGCACAGTCAGGCCGGAAGCCAGGACGTCATCGAGCTGCACGGCAGCCTGCACCGTGTACTGTGCCTGGATTGTCAGCAACGCAGCGAGCGGGCGGATATTCAAGAGCAGATGCTGGAGCAAAACCCCTATCTGCTAGGCGTCGATGCCAAACAGGCACCCGATGGCGATACCCTGCTGGATCCGGCTTTCGAGACCGGTTTCAAGGTGCCCCGCTGCCCGCATTGCGAGGGCGACAGACTCAAGCCGGACGTTGTGTTCTTTGGTGAGAACGTCGCGCCGCAGACCGCTGCCAAGGCAACGTCGAGTGTCGAACAGGCGGAAGGCTTGCTGGTGGTTGGCACGTCATTGATGGCCTGGTCGGCGTTCCGCCTGTGCAAGGCAATGGTCGAACAGGGCAAACCGGTCATCGCCATCAACCACGGCAAGACCCGCGCGGACGAATTGCTTGAAATGAAGATCGAAGCATCATGCGAGCAGGTACTGCCGTGGATCGCCGAGCAGCTCGGCGCGCGTTAGAACAACCCTAATTGCCCGCCGATCAGCGTGCTGAAATCATCGTCGACAAACGGCAGGATCGCATCAGCCAGTGGTTGTAACTGGCGAGTCACGTAATGGTCGTAGTCAATCGGCGCGTGACGAATCTCCAGAGGTTCCGGTCCGGCAGTGGTCATCACGTAGCTGATCCAGCCGCCGCTCTGGTATTGACGCGGACGACCCTGCTGATCGTTGTATTCATCGGCGAGCCTCGCGGCGCGCACGTGGGGCGGCACGTTGCGCTGATAATCATCGAGCTTGCGGCGCAAGCGCTTGCGGTAGATCAACAGGTCATCCAGCTCGCCTGACAGGGTGCGCTGCACGTAGTCACGAACATAATCCTGATACGGCTGGCGCTTGAAGATGCGCAGGTATAGCTCCTGCTGAAACTGCTGAGCCAGCGGCGACCAGTCGGTGCGCACGGTTTCCAGGCCCTTGTAGACCATCTCCTCGGAACCGTCAGCGCGAGTGACCAGTCCGGCGTAGCGTTTCTTGCTGCCCTCCTCCGCGCCGCGCACGGTTGGCATCAGGAAGCGGCGAAAATGCGTTTCGTATTGCAGCTCCAGCGCGCTATGCAAGCCATATTCATTGTGCAGGTGCTCGCGCCACCACTGGTTGACCTGTTGCACCAGCGTCTTGCCGATGCTTGCCGCTTCTTCCTGCCCGTGAGGACGGCCCAGCCAGACAAACGTCGAGTCGGTATCGCCGTAGATTACGGTATAGCCCTGTGCCTGGATGAGGTCGCGGGTCTTGAGCATGATTTCATGCCCGCGCAAGGTGATCGATGAGGCCAGCCGCGGATCGAAGAACCGGCAGCCACTTGACCCCAGCACGCCGTAGAAGGCATTCATGATGATTTTCAGGGCCTGGGACAACGGCGCATTGTGCTCGCGCTTGGCGGTCTCCCGACCTTGCCACACACGTTCCACGATCGCTGGCAGGCTATGACGGGTGCGAGAAAAGCGCGCGCCGCGAAAGCCTGGCACCGACGCGCTGTCCTCGGGATGACGCATGCCTTCGATCAACCCCACCGGGTCGATGAGAAAGGTTCGAATGATCGACGGATAAAGGCTCTTGTAGTCCAGCACCAGCACCGACTCATAGAGCCCCGGCTGGGAATCCATCACAAAACCACCGGGGCTTGCCTCCGGCATGCGCTCGCCCAGATTGGGCGCGACGAAGCCCTGGCGGTGCATCAGCGGAATGTACAGATGGCAGAACGCGGCCACCGAACCACCGCTGCGGTCAGCGGGCAGGCCCGTTACGGTGGCTCGTTCAAGCAGAAAGGTCAGCAACTGGGTCTTGGCGAAAATGCGCGTCACCAGCTCGCAATCCTTGATGTTGTAACGCGCCAGCGCAGGCTTGTCCTCGGCGAACATGCGGTTGATTTCGTCCATGCGCTGGTAAGGCGTATCAATGGCCTTGCCCTCGCCCAGCAGGGTCTGCGCGACATTCTCGAGACTGAACGACGGAAAGCTCCAGGTCGCGGAACGCAAGGCCTCGATCCCGTCGATGATCAGCCGCCCGCTCACCTCAGCAAAAAAATGATTGTTACGGCTGCCATGCTCCCGCCAGCCCATTGCTTCACCGCCACGCCCGAGCCGCAATGGCACTTGCAGGCGCTGGGCATGTTCATGCAAAACCCGCAGGTCGAACTGCACGACGTTCCAGCCGATGATTGCGTCAGGATCGTGCAACGCCAGCCAGCCATTCAGGCACTCCAGCAACTGCGCGCGGGTATCGCAATAATCGAGCTGAAAATTCAGCTCCTCGTCGCCGCCATTGGGTGGCCCCAACATGTACACCTGGCGCTGACCACAGCCCTCCAGCGCGATCGAATACAGCTCGCCACGTGCCGTGGTTTCGATATCGAGCGACGCCAGCTTCAGGCTGGGACGGTAATCGGGTGCCGGCCTGATTTGCGCGTCGCAAAGCACGCCCTCGGCATCCGGCGTACCACTGAATTGCACTGGCGCGGTGATGAAGCGCTCCATCAGATAGCGCTCAGGCGGGCGAATGTCTGCCTCGTAAACATCGACATTGCCTCTACGCAGCAGTTTTTCGATGTTCATCAACTGGCGGTGCTGCTGGCAATACACACCGAGCACAGGTCGATGACGAAAATCGCAAAGTTCCAGCGGACGCAATTCCACCCCGCGCTCGGTACGCAACAGCGACCGCGCACGCTCGCCCTGCTCGGCAGGAATAAAGGCGACAGAGGGCTGGCAAGGCAGGCGAATATGGCGAGGACCCTGATCGGTAGCCAACCAGAAGTCGACCTCGGCCCCGGCGGGCGTATCTTGCCAGTGCCGACTCAGGATGAAGCCCTGCTGTAAATCCAACGCTGCTACCTCGACCGCATGGCGAAACCGTTGATTCTACTTGGCTGTGAGGTCAAGCGCGCGGTCGACAGTCGAATTCAGGCCATTTTCAGGCGCTGTCAATTAATTGCGTCTATGCCCTTTATCCCTATTTATTTGTTGCTCGATTCTGCGCGCTGCACGATTCTGTAGTGCGCCTGAAAATGCACTACAGTCTTACAGGTCCCGATCACGGAGAGCACCATGAAAACCGTCGCCCAACTACTGAAATTGAAAGACCTGCAAAACCAGCAAGTGCATACCATCGGCCCGGACCAAATGGTGCTCGATGCGCTCAGGCTGATGGCGGAAAAGAACATCGGTGCGCTGCCGGTGGTCGAGGGCAACGTGGTGGTCGGCGTCGTCAGTGAGCGCGACTATGCACGCAAGGTGATCCTCAAGGGGCGCTCCTCGGTGGGCACGCCGGTCAGAGAAATCATGAGCAACAAAGTCATTACCGTCGACTCGCAACAGAGCGTCGAAGCGTGCATGGGGATCATGACCGACAGCCATCTGCGCCATCTGCCGGTCGTGGAAGACGGTCAGCTGCTGGGCCTGCTGTCGATCGGCGACCTGGTGAAGGAAGCCATTGCCGAACAGGCCAGTCTCATTCAGCAGCTTGAGCAGTACATTCGCGGCGAGTGAGCCGAACGGCACGCCAGGCGCAGCGCGCGATTACCCCACGCTGCGCCGGTCACTCAGTCATCCAGCGTCTTGCCAGGTGCCCCGCCCTTGACTGGTTTGGCGGGTTTTTCGGCCGGTGCAGGCTTGGCCTCTGGTTCTGGTGGTGGCGCGGATGCCTCTTTCTCGCGCATTGGCATCTGGTCGATGGTGGCGAAGATCTCCTTAAGGTCTACCGATTCTGACTTGCCGATAGTCTTGTCGATCTTTTTCTCGCCGTCCTTGCCCACCAGAATGACCTTGGTACCGACACCCGCGCCCAGCTTCAATTCACGAATCAAGGCCATGGTCGACTGGGGGTCCATGCTCTTGCCGTCACGCTCGCCGATAGTGTTCACCACCGTGAACAGCACCATATTGCGCTCTGTGAAGTCTTTATGATTGGCAGACTCCTTCAGCGCATCCTTCAGGTGGCTCAGCGCCGGATCAGCCGGGCTGGGTGCGATGATGATCAGCGGGCGCGACTTGCCGCGCTCCTGGGCCAAAGGGCCATCGCTGTCAGCGGCAAGTGCTGTACCGGCAGCGACAAGCAGGGTGGCGAGGGTCAGGGACCGGATTAACATGGTGGGCTCCTTTCAAATCCATTGGGTAGCCATCGCGCGCAGACATACGCGATGCTGAACTGTTCTACCGCATATGGGTCATCCCGGTACAGCCCGATGTAGTCCTTTTCCTTAATCCCTTGCTTCAGGCAGAGCGCTCAAGCGATTTGTAAAGGGCGCTGTCGAGGCTCGCCAGCAGGCCTTGAACGATCTGTTCCACCTCGGCAGCGTTCAGCACCAATGGCGGCAGAAGACGGATGACCTTACCGCGCGTGACGTTGATCAACAGGCCGTAGTCCTCGGCCGCGATCCGGGTAAACTCGGGTATGGCCTGCCGCAATTCGATACCGATCATCAGCCCGAGGCCACGAATCTCCAGCACCTGCGGGTGAGCGCCAAGCACGTTGCGCAGCCGCTCCAGCAAGCGGCTGCCTTGCAGGGCGGCGTTCTCCACCAAGGCCTGCTGTTCGATGATGTCGATCACCGTGCAGCCGACCCGACAGGCCAGCGGATTACCACCGAAGGTGCTGCCGTGGCTGCCGGGGGTGAACAATTGCGCCGCCCTGCCCCTTGCCAGACAGGCACCTATCGGCACACCGTTGCCCAAACCCTTGGCCAGGGTCATGACGTCCGGCACGATGCCCTCGTGCTGAAAGGCAAACCACTTGCCGGTCCGCCCCATGCCGGTCTGGATTTCGTCGAGCATCAACAGCCAGTCACGCCGCGTGCAGCGCTCCCTCAGCGCCTTGAGATACCCGGTTGGCGCAACCTGCGCGCCGCCTTCGCCTTGAATCGGCTCCACCAGTACTGCGGCAATGCGGTGCCCGTGAGTCACGCAGACCTTGTCGAACGCCGCCAGATCGCCAAAGGGTACTTTGACGTAACCCCCCGGCAAGGTGCTGAAGCCCAGGCGCACAGCCGGTCCGTCGCTGGCCGACAGTGTGCCCAGCGTGCGGCCGTGAAAGGCGTTTTCCATGACCACCACCAAAGGCCGTTCGATGTACTTGTGCCAGCCGTGCAGGCGCGCCAGCTTCAGCGCAGTCTCGTTGGCCTCGGCACCGGAGTTATTGAAAAACACCCGATCCAGCCCCGACAAACCGGTCAGTTTCTGCGCCAGACGCTGCTGCCAGTCAATGCTGTAAAGATTGGAAGTGTGCAACAGCAACCCCGCCTGATCCCGAATGGCCTCTACCAGCAGCGGATGCGAATGGCCGACATTGGTCACCGCCACGCCCGCCACAGCATCCAGGTATTGGCGCCCGCTCTGGTCCCACAGACGCGTGCCCAGGCCACGGGTGAAGCTCAGGGCCAGAGGTTGGTAAGTGCTCATCAGGCAGGCAGTGGTCATGACGTGAAGCTCCTTGGGTATGTTTCGGTTTTTGCAGTATCGTTAACCACTCCTTATGGATAAACAGTCAAATACTTCAATCATTTTAAAGCAGGGCTTGATAATGGATTTGTTTCAGGCGATGCGTGTGTACGTAAAGGTGGTCGAAGCAGGCAGCCTGACGGCGGCAGCGCAGGCGTGTTCGATTTCTACCACGATGGTTGGCAACCACCTGCGCGCACTGAAACAGCGCCTGGGCGTCAGCCTGTTGCAGCGCACCACTCGCCGTCAGCGCTTGACGGAATTCGGCACGGCGTATTACGAGCGTTGCCTTGAAGTGCTGGGGCTGGTGGCCGAGTCCGAGCAATTGGCCGAGCAGGCCCAGGGCGATCCCAGCGGCACATTGCGCATCACCGCGCCGCTGACGTTCGGTTCGGAAGTGCTGGCCCCGGCCCTTGCCGGGTTCTCGCTACGTTTTCCCGAGGTCAAACTTGATCTGGTGCTTACCAACCAGCGTCTGGACATGATCGACAATGGTTTCGATATCGCCATACGCTTGGGGAACATCCCGCAATCCTCGCCACTGATTGCGCGCCCCATGCAGGACTACACCCTGACCATCTGCGCTGCGCCGAGTTATCTGGCTCGTCATGGAACGCCTGCGCACCCCGAAGACCTTGGTGCGCACAATTGCCTGGCGTTCTCCTACCCGGCAGGAGACGAGTGGCGCACGGCTGGCACCCAATGGCGTATGACCGGCCCTGAAGGTGAAGTGCTGGTGGATGTCGACGGCTCGATGGTTGCCAACACCTCTGCCGGTCTTTATCAGGCTGCGTGTGCTGGAATGGGTGTAGTGATGCTACCGGATGCGCTGGTTCAGCGAGACTTGCAGGAAGGCCGGCTGGTTGCGCTGCTGCCGGGCTATCACTTACCCAGACGACCGATGAACCTGCTGTATGTGCAGGATCGTTATCGGCTGCCTAAAGTGAGAAGTTTTGTAGAGTACGCGATGGGGCTCTGGGGGCGGTAAGCACTTACCGCCCAAATGTCATCCAACCGACGCCGGTGCGCGCGTTGCTGCCGCACCGGAGTTTGCCGGTCAGACCTTGAATCGGCTGACCATGCTCTGCAGATGCACACCCAGGCGCGCCAGCTCGACGCTGGACGCCGCAGTCTCTTCACTGGCGGACGCCGTTTGCTCGGAAATGTCGCGCACGTTCAGAACGCTGCGGTTAATCTCTTCGGCAACCGCACTCTGCTCTTCGGCAGCAGCGGCAATCTGGTGGTTCATCGTCTCGATGGTCGAGATCGCCTGAGTCATGTTATTGATGGAAACGCCAGCGTTGCGTGTCAGCTCGACACTGTTTTCAGTCAGGGCCTGGCTGTTGTCGAGAATCGTAGCCACTTGCGATGTACGGCTGTGCAGGCCACTGATCAACGCAGCAATTTCTTCCGTCGATGTCTGCGTGCGCTGGGCCAGGCTTCTTACTTCGTCAGCCACCACCGCGAAGCCTCGTCCGGCTTCACCTGCACGCGCCGCTTCAATGGCCGCATTGAGCGCCAACAGATTGGTTTGCTCGGCAACGGCCTTGATCACGTCCAGCACGCCGCCAATCTTGTTGCTTTCGCTCTTGAGTTCGTCCATTGCAGATTTGGAGTGTTTGACTTCAGTCGCGAGCTTCTCGATCTGGGCAACCGCCTTGGAAACCACACCTTCGCCATCGCGGGCTTCCTTCGAAGCATTAACCGCCGCATGGGAAGCCTGCTCTGCGTTGCGTGCGACCTCCTGAACAGTCGCAGACATTTCGTGCATTGCAGTGGCAACCTGATCCGTTTCGCTCTTCTGACTGTTCACCCCGGCACTGGTCTGCTCAGTGACAGCCGACAACTGTTCGGCTGCGCTGGCGATTTGTGTCACACCATCGCGCAGGCCGCCAATCAGCTCGCGCAGGTTGCTGGTCATGCGCAGCATGCTGCCTTGCAACAAGCCCAGTTCATCCTTGCGCGTGACCGGCTGGTTGTACGTCAAATCGCCATCCGCTACACGCTCGGCCAGCTTCAGTGTGTCAAGCAACGGGCCGACGATAAGACGAGTGATAACCCAGGCCGCCAAAGCGCTCATGATCAACGCTGCAATCAGCCAGACAGACAGAAGGGTCTTGGCCTCGCCCACGTCTTCTATTCTCAGACTGACCTGATTGGCTGACAGCTTGTCGGCAGAATCAAACAGAATGGCGATAGTTTTATTGATCCCTGCCTGTGCCTGATCGATCTTGTCCTGCGCCGCAGTGAACTGATTCAACGTGTTCTGATAGCCGAGCAGAGCGTCCACAAGGTGCTTGATCGTCGCTGACTGGCTATCGAAGCCTTTCAGATTTTTAACAAAATTAATAACCGTGTTCATCGACGTTTCAGCCGGTGCCCGGTTCTCGGTTTTCAGGGAATAGGTGTAACCACGCAAGTCGAAGCGCATTTTCTGAAACAACGTCATCGCCTGAATAATGTCGTCACGCTGCGAGGCGCTGCCGTCATCTGATCGGGCAATGGCGTTCAGTTTTTGCAAATCGTCAGCGGCTGCGTCAGCGTACTGGCCAAACACTGACCGGGTCGCCTCGCGGGCGGCAGTGGCCTGCATCAGATTATCGTAGTGGACACGATAATCCTTCATCGCTTCAGCAGAAGCATTTACCAGCGGGGTGTTCAGCGGAGAGTCGAAAACTTTCTGCGCATACTTCACATGATTTTCGAGACTATCGATAGCTTTCAGCCAGTTGCTGGCGCGCTCGGCATCGTAGTTGAGCGCATAAGCCAGGCGGGCTATACGGACATCACGGGTCAGCGTGCTCAGCTTGCCGATATCGGCAATCCTCTCGCTTCGTTCGCTCAGCGAACTGATCCCCGTCCAGCCTGTGAGTGCAATCAGCACGGTCAGCACAATGACCAAGGCAAACCCGAGCACAAGCTTGGACCTTACAGAAATATTGTTCAGCATAGCGTTCACCGTAAATTGCTCTTGTCTGGTCATTGTGGGGGTTATAAGCGGCTTGTCCTTGCCATTGATACAACCCGCAGTTGTCGGCGGGGCAGCTTCAAACTTTAAAAGTTGACGTCAAAATTCATGCTCGAAAATAAAAATCGACTCGTCGAATAACCCGTATGGCCTTTCACGCCAGTCGGTTAGCATGGGCCGCTGTACCTACACATCGAGTATTTCGGAGAATTGCATGAGTCTGGAGTTGACAGCTTCTCGAGACGGCCTGACCACAGAGGAACGTTCTGCGATTGCCGAATATAGAGGCAACGACCAACATTTTAAGGCTGGTCACCCGACTGACAGGCATGCGCTTTGCCGGTATCGCAAAGTTCACCGACGCGGACTGGATCGCCTGTTCTGTATACGACCCGACTGACCTGGGCATCGACGATGGGGACGTGTTCAAACTGGAGACCACGCTGTGCAGTGAGTTTTGCGTCAACCCCGAAGCGTTGTTCGTACCGCAGATCAGCAAAAACGGCCGCTACGCGAACCGGCCGGTGGTAAAGCGCTACGCCATCGAGAGTTATGCAGGCGTGCCGGTCCATCTTCCGAACGGACAGTTGTACGGCGCGCTATGTGCGCTCGACTCCGACGTGACGTTGTTTGACGACCCCGATCTGGCGGAAACACTGACTCTGTTTGCCAGATTGATCGGCTGTATTTTCTTCGCCAACATCAGCGAAACAGACTGATGTAGCTGCCGCTTGATGCGAGTGAAAAACACGTTTCATGCGGACGAAGCGTTGATTTTGCAGGAAAGGATGAAGTCGCTCGACTGAAAAATCTCTTCGCCCTGTGTGAAGTTTCCGAGAAGACTTCAGTTGCTTGCGCCGGCTGTATCGAGGATTTAAGGTGCGCCGTCGCTGCAAAATCAGCGGCCGGATTTAGCGATCCGAATACCTCACAGCTAGCTTATGTATGCTTCCAGCCTCAGTGCATTTGAAGCAACTGTTATGGCGGCTGTGCGTCGGAGACTCCAGGGTCTGCCGGCGTTGTGAGGTGCCGGTTCGCTAACCTTCGCACAGCCGCCACCCATTTCGTCCAGTGATGTGCAGGCGGCTCATTTTCATGACAGGAGCTTTGCCGCGATGGATCTCCCATTCCCCCTTCTTCCCTGCACCGAGAACCACGAACCCACCCTCTTCCTGCGCCACCGTCGCATGTTGCGTGCTGTTGTCATGCACGCAGAAGCCTGGTTCCCGCTGGAGGACATCGCCCGCCTGATGGGCAAGCGTCTGGACGAGCGCAACACCCGCAAGCTCGACGCCGATCAGCGCCGCACCGCATGGTTGTTGACCCACGGCGAATGGCAAAAATGCCTGCTGATCAGCGAGTCTGCGGTATTCGCCCTGTTGATTCACCATTACATCCCGGAAAACCGCGCCCTGCGACGCTGGCTAACGCAAGACGTGCTGCCCGCACTGAGCGCCCGCCCCGTTGATATCAACAACGACGGCCCCACTCACTGCCAAATGCAGTGGCAGGGCACAACCCTGAGTACGCTGCAATGGCGCGGGGATATCTGGGTGAAGTTGCGCGACATGCCGGAAATCGTTCAGGTCCAGACGACCGGCAAGAAAGATGGCTGGCTGAAACGCCTGAAGTTGCTGGGCAAACGGGCTGCTTGAACGCTTCAAACAGGCTCTGTACAAAAAGTGGCCACGCTGGCCGACTTTTCGTACACAGCCTACGGTTTACTCTACGGTCGCGTACATGGGCACGAGTTCAAGCATGGCGCTACTGAACTGGCTTTCATCAAATTGCGTTCGGTGTCGAGGCGACACAGGTTTGACCGGGCGCTCGCCGTCCAATAACGCCTCGGCAGGCAGATCAATCCCGAAATGAGGAAATGGCTCCTGAGCCACCCAGCCTCCGGCCGCCAGAACCAACAGTAGAAATACGCCCGCGATGGGCTCTTTAGGTCTGCACATTCTCGTTTCTCCAATCCGGCAAAACGATTCAGCTCACAATGAGCAACTCGATATAACAGCCACGGCGTCACCCGTGTGTCGCGCCCGGCAGATCACTCGAAAGGCTCTTCGCCCTGCAACTTGGTGCAGGGCATCATTCGCCCGCACGCGGGGTCGTAAGCTTCCGCACGGTGCATGGTGCCGGCGTTGTCCCATATCACCAGATCACCTGCCTGCCACGCATGGCTATAACTGAACGCCTCGGCTGTAGCCCACTCGCGAAGGCCGACCAGAATCTGCGCGCTTTGCGCCAGGCTGCTGCCAACGACCTGCTGCGCAGTGCATCCCAGAATCAGCGACTTGCGACCGGACCGGTGCCTCCAGACCAGCGGCAACTCCTTCTCGCCGATAGCCTGCATGGCCTTGAGCATCGCAAGGCCAGGCTCGGGATTGTAATAGAGTAACGATGCCCATGGCGCGTGAATTACTCGTAAGCGTTCGTAACGTTGTTTATCAGCGCTCGATAACGCCTCATTACAGAAACCGGTATTGCCTCCCCAACTGGCGGGCACCTTGCAAGACAGCAACGACGCCAGAATGGGCACATCGCTGCTCGTACCGTCGATATGCCAGTAGAGCGAGCCCTTTAAAAACTCAGCGCCTGCCAGGTTCTCTTTGACATCAAGGCTGATCTTGGTGATGTTCTGGCCATCACTGGCTTCCGGACAGAAAGTGCCCAGCGTACGGGTGAAAGCGATCTGCTCTGCATCGGAAAAATTAATCTGCGGAAACACCAGCACACCTCGCTGCTCCAACAGTTCCCGGATTTCCCCGGCGAATTGACCCGACAGCAGCTCCTGCTTGCTGTTGAAAATACGCGTACCAATACCTGGCTTGATGGGTTCCTGGGACAGCTGAACTAGCGAAGTGGCTAACATGATGCGACCCTCTTCATAAGTGAACACAACGGTACACTTATGGAAAAATCTGCACAACCTCTTATTGAGCCGACTGGCCGCACACCTTGCCTGCGCCTTACACTGGCCAGCCACTGACCGTTCAAGGAATGAATCAACGTGCACGCCCCTGCCCCGCAAATCCTCATTCAGCGCATGGCCGAAACCCACCTTGAAGGCGTTACTGCGCTCTACAACGAGCCTGCAGTCTGTCGTCAGGTGCTGCAAATGCCTTATCAATCCATCGAAGTGTGGCGCAAACGCCTGGCAGCCAGCACAGAGCGACATGTGAAGCTGGTCGCGCTGAGTGGCGGCGAAGTGATCGGCAGCCTCGGCCTGGAACAATATTCGCGCAGCCGACAAAGCCATGTCGGCGCTATAGGCATGGGCGTCGCGTCGGCCTGGCACGGCAAAGGCATCGGCTCGAAACTGCTGGCGGCAGCGCTGGACATCGCAGACAACTGGATGAACCTGCACCGGGTAGAACTGACCGTGTTTGCCGACAATGAGGCAGCAAAAGGCCTTTATCGCAAGTACGGTTTTGAACTGGAAGGACGCCTGCGCAACTACGCCGTGCGCGATGGCGTATTCGTCGATGCCTTGAGCATGGCGCGGCTGAGGTGAGCGGTGCTCCTGAAGCTACCGCTTGAGCGATAGCCGAAAGCATGCAAGGATCAGCCATGAATCAATTTCTTAAAAGTAACCGACATCACCCTCACGGCCCCACCTCAGGTGCCGCGGTTGCTTGCTCTCATCGATTGGCCAGACATAGATCCACGTTCTGACCCATCAGTGAAACAAACCAAGGCGCCCACGGCGCCTTTTTTATTGCCTATTACTTTGAAAACAACCACCTGAAAACAACGGAGATCACCACCATGACCATGCTACGCGGAACCCGCATCGTGACCGGAACAGAAGCCGCAACCCTGCGTGAGACAGAAAGCCGTTTCCGGAGCTATCTTCATCGAAGCGGGTGCTGAAGAAGCGATAGTCCCCGCGTTATGGGGTCAGGACACTTTTATCGAAAAAGCCGGCGGCAGCGAGATCATCAGCCAGATGTGGGCATTCAACGACAAGGCCGGACGCGCCTGTTGCCTGATCCCGGAAGCAACGGCCCTGTTCCAGGAGCGCAGTGAAGCCCTGCTCAACGGGCGACGCGAAGCAGTGTTTTTCTATGTCGCACGTTGTTATCGCTACGAGCGACCGCAAGCCGGACGCTACCGTGAGTTCACCCAGTTGGGGCTGGAAATTCTCGGCCCGTCACCGCAGCAAGCCTTGCAACGCAGCCAGGCCATCTGCACAGGCTTTCTGGACTCGCTGGGTCTGGACTATGAACTCAATACCGCCGTCAAACGCGGCCTGAGTTACTACCTGAACGGCAACGGCTTCGAGGTACGCTGCTCACGCCTGGGTGCACAGCAGCAGGTGGTCGGCGGCGGAGCCTACAGGGAAGGTGCCGGGTTTGGCATCGGGCTGGAGCGGCTGGTGTTGGCGCTTGAGCGTAATTAATCCCGCGTGGCCAAGAGCGCCTTTGCAAGGAGGCGCTTCTCTACTCTGCTACACGTATTTAGCGAACTTCAAACCAACGAGGATGAAGTTTCGGAAAATGCTCTTTCAGCCAGGTGACGAATGCCTGCACCTGCGGCGCAAGGTGTGTACGGCTCGGGTACAGCACAGAAACCGGGCGCGGCAATGGGCGAAACGCTTCAAGCACTTCGACCAACTCTCCGCTGGCCAGAAACGACTCAACGGTAATGCCCGGAGCCTGAAGAATACCGAACCCTGCAAGGCCGCACTGCACATAAGCGTTCGACTCGTTGACAGTAATGCCACCACGCGGCGGAACAGGAAAGTCGTCGCCATTCAACGAGAAATGCCAGGGTAACGGCCGATTGCTCTGACCAGACAGAAAGCTGACCCCGCAATGACCTGCCAGCTCGTCCAGCGTTTCCGGCGTGCCGAAGGCTTGCAGGTAGGACGGCGCAGCGCAGGTGACCATCGTGGCCCTGCCTATTTCCCTGACCACCAGATTTGAATCGGGCAGCTCCCCGATGCGCAGCGCGCAGTCGATGCCTTCTGCGACCAGGTCCACCGTGCGGTCCGTTACTCCCAGCGCCAGCTCGATTTCGGGGAATGCCTGGGTAAACCCTTTCAGGCTCTCCATGAAACTACGCTGGCTGAACGCTGCCGGGATATCAATCCGAAGCCGCCCCCGCAGGGTCGAGCCGTTTCGGTCGAACATGGAGGTGGTTTCGGCAAAATCAGCCAGATTGTTCTTCACGCGCTCGTAAAAACGCTGACCTTCCGCAGTGAGTTTTACGCTGCGGGTCGTACGTTGAAACAGCCGGACATCCAGCGACGCTTCAAGGTCCTGAATGATCCGGGTCACATGGGGACGCCCTATCTGCGTGGCCTCCGCCACTTTAGTAAAACTGCCCAGCTCGGCAAGTTTCGCGAACACCTGCATTGACTGTAAAAGGTCCACCGACGAATCCCTCTGAACAAATACCGAGCCATTGTTGCCTGGCAGGATAACAATCCTGTCGATTTGCGCCCATTTATCTGCACCAGCGTTTTACCAACAATGACTTCAGCGCCCACAAGGCAACCGCCTCTGTGAGCCCAAACATGATTGCTGGAGACATTGAATGAAAGCGTGGCTGTTAAAAGATTTCGGGCTCGACAATCTGGTGCTCGGAGAAGCTGAAACGCCGGTTCCCAAAGCAGGTGAACTGCTGGTGAAAGTCGGTGCGGTATCCCTCAACTTTCGCGACAAGGCCATCGTCGACGGTATCTACGAACCGCATCGCGTACCCAAGCCATTGATTCCGGTCAGCGATGCAGCCGGTACTGTCGTGGCGGTAGGCGAAGGCGTCAGTCGCTTTTCAGTAGGCGATCGCGTGAACTCGCACCTCTACTCGCGCTGGATCGACGGCCCACCAGGCCCGGACGAACCGGATTATTGCTTCGGTTCGCCGTTGCCGGGTGGCCTTGCTGAATACATGATCATCCATGAAGACAGTGCCGTACGTGCACCGGATGCCATCTCGGATGAAGAAGCCGCCACATTGCCGATTGCCGCACTCACGGCCTGGTACGCACTGGTTGACTTCGGTCAGATAGAAGCCGGGCAAACTGTCCTTGTACAGGGCTCAGGCGGCGTATCGATCTTCGCTGTGCAGATCGCGACAGCCCTGGGTGCCAAGGTCATCGCGACTTCCAGCAAGGACGATAATCTGCAAGCGGTGAAGAAGCTGGGCGCTGTCGCCGGAGTGAACTATCGAACCCATCCCGAGTGGGCAGACGAAGTACTGAGACTCACTGACGGCAAGGGTGTGGACCTGTTACTGGACGTAGCCGGTGGCGACGGCATCAATCAGTCGATTGCGGCCACCAAAGCGGGCGGGCGCATCGCGCAGATCGGTTTTCTGACCGGCCAGACTTCGGCGCTGAACCTGATGCCGATGATCTTCCGCCAGACTACCTTTCGCGGTATCGCCGTAGCACCTCGCTCGTCGTTTGACCGGATGAACGCCTTTCTCAACGAGCACAAGATTCGTCCGGTAATCGATCACGTCTACCCGTTTGAGCAAGCTCGCGAGGCATACGAGCATTTGGCCAGAGGCGCGTTTGGCAAGGTGGTGATCAAGGTTGGTCAGGCCTGACACGCTCTTGAGGTTGCGACGCGCGGGTACTTCCTGAGCGTCGCACGCTACAGTCCCCCATCAACCATTCGAACTCAAAGGGTTACACTGCCTCCCTACCCGCTCCTGACCCGAGGCCCCTGATGAAAGTTGGCGTGATTTCCGACACCCACGGACTGCTTCGTCCTGAAGCCATTACGGCGCTTGAGGGCTGCGAAGCCATCATCCATGCCGGTGACATCGGCAGCCAGGACATCGTCGAGCAACTCAGCGCCATCGCCCCGCTGCATATCGTGGGCGGCAACAACGACCAGGACGCCGAGTGGGCAAAAAACATCGCCGATCACCTGCGCTTCGACATCGAAGGCTGGCAAACCTTGCTGGTCCACGACATCGCTGACGTTCCAGCGCTACTGGATGACAGCGTGAAACTGGTCGTTACCGGCCATTCACATAAACCCCTTATCGATTGGCGCGGCGACACGCTGTATCTGAACCCGGGCAGCGCCGGGCGGCGGCGTTTCAAGTTGCCGGTGACGCTGGCGCTACTTCAGGTGGGCGTGGATTCGATGGAGCCGAGGCTGGTGCAGTTGGTTGACTGACAGGTCAAGTTCCCGTTCGAATGTCATCAAAGCTGAGCAGGCATACGAAAATCACGTAATACACTCATATCGAACGGATTTGGCGCACGCTGGCTCGACAACAGATAGTTCGCACGCATGCCACCGACATCGGCCTTGAGCACAAGAACATCACGACCCTTCAGGGGCTCGGTCTGCATCAGGTCAAAGAGGCGGAACAACGACCATGGGCCGCTATTCTTTTCGATGCCCAGCGGCCGGCCGACCATGCCTTCCATCACCAGACTTGTACGTCCATCCTCAGTATCAGCGGGCCACCTGAATTGCATCGGTACGATGGGGCCGTGACGATACTCAAGTGACTGATCACCCAGGCGGAACTCGGCGCGGCGTACAGCAGGGTCGAGGGTGTGAGGTTCAAGAGTGAATTGCACCTGCGGTTCCTGCGTGCGGTGAGCAAAGAAGCTACTGCGGATTTTATAAACACCCGCCATCTGATCCAGATAGGCACGACTCATCGGCAGACTGTAGCCGTCAATCGTGCGCAGTCGATAACGGCCAGGATCGCCACTGACGAAGGGCTTCAGGTAGCTATCGAAAAAGCGCTCGGCTATGCCCTGCGCGCCGAAGAACTCGCGAAAATCATTAAGCGCCACATCACTGCTGCTGTGCGCATGGAACGGATAGCGTTTGGCGAGAGACTGTTCATAGAAACTGTAAAGCTCTGCCTTGTAGCGTTGGTTAAGGTAATGGTGAGACTGATACAACACAAAGCTCCAGGTATCCTCAGCCAACGCGTTCAACCAGCCGCCCAGAGGCTGGGGTAACACAGCCGCGGCATTGCGCAGATTGCTCAAGGCGTCTCGCTGCCCGGACATTCGTCCCTTCGCCATCTCGTAGGCCGCCAGTTCAGGCTGACCGGAGCGACCCAATGCGGCCATTTGCATCTGCAATTCATTGATGGCATTCAATGCTGTAATCAGATCGGCGACAGGACCATTCTCGTCATCCAGCAAGCGGTGCAAAGGATCGAAGCGACGCTGCAATGATTGCTTCGCCGTTGTGGGCAGGCTATCGGTAACTGTCTGCTGCAACGTATCGCCAATCGCAGCAACCTGGGTGAGCGCCACAGGGCCCGGAGCAATCTTTTCAGCCTCGGCTTTCATAGCACCGAGACTGTCTGCAAGGACCGGGAAAAGTGTGTTGTCACGCACCTCGACAAGCAACTGCAGCAAAGGCGAATGCGCTGCCGTCAGCCCGGCCAGTTGCACGGCAGCCTGGCTGGCTCCTTCAAAGGGCTGCAGCGAAACCCGACCGATCGCTTCGGCCCAATGATCGGCGTAATCACGAAAGTACAATTTTTCCAGTTCGACCATCAATGCTCGCAACTGATGTGCGTTGTACTGTTCACTTTCACCCAGGACCCAGTTGTCACGCATGATTTCAGTTACCACGGCTGTACCACGGGTAACGAAATACTGCTCGTAGCCCTGGCGTGTATAGAGCCCGGGAATCCGATAGTCTGTACCAGCCAAATGCTTTGCCTGAGGGCCGGTGTGGTGGCCAAGGCTGTAGTCCGGAAGTACACGCGCTTTTTCACGCAATACCCGATAAACCACGTTGGCGAAGGATTCGTTACGCAGCACCTGCCGAGCCTGCGCCACTAATGCGTCGTTTAGCGGATAGGCAAAAGACTGTTCAAGCAAACGCCCAAAATGCTGATTCAACTCGTGCTGAGCCTGTGCATGCCCGACATAACGAATTGACCAGTCGGTCGCCACTCGCTCCTTCAGCGCAGAAGGTATCCGGTGTTCACGCTGAACCAGCATCAGATAGGCGCGCAAGTTGTCCAGTAACTGCTCGCGATCCTGCAGGCTGGCCATTATGCGGGCTTCAAACATCCGCACCACTCGTGGCAGCAACTGGCCCTGCAAATGGGCATGATAAGCGCGCAAAAGCACATCATTTGCAGGCTCGCCCTGATAAAGACCGTTGCGCTCATACAGAGTGACATCACTGTTGTCCGGAAAGACTTGAGCGGCCTGATAAAGGGTGTTCAGGCTATCAAGGACTGTCAGTAGATCATCCTCGGCGGTGAGCGACGAACGTTGTTGCGCCCACTGCTCCCCCAGAATACGAAGCCGTTCCAGCCGGTCGTGGTTAGCACTGAAACCGGTCGCCCATAGCACACCAAACCCAGACAAAAACAATAGCGCAGCGCAATACACTGCCCTCTGACGCCAAAGAATCTTTTCGCGTGCTTCCTTGTTGAGCACAGCGAGATCGGACTCAGGGAAAATCACATGTCGCAACAGATCATGAATGAACCGTGCTTTTCCAGGTTGTGGAACCTGTAATCCGGTACCAACCTCCCCATCAGCTCTTTGGGAGCTCTGAGCAAGTTGCGGCGCACGGGTCAGATAGAACCCACGAAGGTGACTGGCGCGCTGATAGCGATTTCCGGAGAACGCGAGTTCGACAAAAACACCCAGTCTGTGTGCGATACCTCCAAGCAAGTTGGGGAATTCAAGCATTTTGCCGCGGCGCTGGCTGTCTCGTTCCTGATGAATGCGGGTGATGACCTGGCTGCCAAGCCGTTGCAGCAACGTTTCAAACTCCTGAATGAGAACACCGCTATCAGTGAACCGCCCCGGGTTTCTCGGAGACTCCAACCTTTGAGAGGATGGAGCGATGAAAAAACTACCGAA
>NZ_LKBW01000047.1 GCF_002699855.1 Pseudomonas amygdali
GAGCTGGTAAAACAAGGGCCTGCCTGACGGCAGGCCCTAACCAGCCCGAACACAAAAAAACTGATACTCCCTCCTACTGATCCACTTTGCCCACCAGAAAGCTTCAGTCGCGCGCGATGAGTACCAAACGCCATCATTATTGACGGCATAGCGCCTTTGCATTGGGCTCATTCCGGCGCTAACAACTCCACCATGGCCTTTATTTTTCGAGATATGGGGGAATAACGGAACCCATCAGCACAAGCGCACCACGAACGTAACACTTAAAGTGCCCAGATCACCGCTCCCTTTATTGCGCATTAAGAAATTACCCGATGGAAACGTTTTTTATGGCTTTATCGAACCGTCCGGAAATCATCGATACCGCTGATGGCCATTCCCTTTCCAACTCAGACAACAGCGATCTTGGGAGCAATTGGCAGGTGCGTTTCTGGATGATTTTCTCCGGTCAAACTCTTTCCCTGATCGGCTCCGGGCTGACCCAGTTCGTTCTCCTTTGGTGGATTACAGACACAACGGGTAGTCTGGCAGCGCTGGCAACCGCTGGGGTCGTAGCGCTCTTGCCACAGGCGCTGATCAGCCCTCTGGGAGGCATATTTGCTGACCGCTACAGTCGCCGCGTGTTGATGATTGCCACCGATATGATCAGCGCGCTGTGCATGTCGATATTGATCGTACTGTTTCTTACCGAGCGTGTTGAACTGTGGCACATTTACTGGATGATGTTCGTACGCAGCGCGATGCAGGCGTTCCAGACGCCGGCCGCATCGGCTAGTGTTGCTATGCTTGTGCCACGCAGTTTTTTACCCCGTGCAGCGGGTTTGAGTCAGGCCATGCAGGGAATAAGCCTGGTTGCTGCCGCACCGCTAGGCGCGCTCGCTATCAGCATGATCCCGCTGGGATGGGCACTGTCCATCGATGTGGTGACAGCACTATTGGGCTGCTTGCCGTTGTTGCGCTACCGTATTCCCCAGGCATCCAATAGCAACCGCACGGACCTATCAACTCTAAGGAGTGAGTTTCGCGATGGCTTGCATTTGATCTGGAGTCACCCTGGCTTGCGCCGCCTCTATGCGTTGATGGGGGCCGTGGTACTTGTGATTATGCCTTCGTTCACATTGGTGCCATTGTTGGTCAAAGAGCACTTCGGCGGTGGTGCGACGCACGTTGCGTTTATTGATGCGATGGCAGGCGCTGGCATGTTGGTAGGGGGCGTAGTTGTGGCGCTATTTGCGCCTCGCCAGCCAGTCACATGGATCCTCTGGGGCTTCGCTACCTCATGTTTCGCGCTAGCATTAACAGGTCTGATGCCGGCCGACCGCTTCAACATCGCCGCAGCGTGTTGGATGGTTAGTGGCATGTCCTTCATTCTAGGCGATGCCCCAATGACTGCATTGCTGCAAAGCAGCATCCCCAATCACCTGCAAGGGCGTGGTCTTTCGTTGCTGAATATGGTCATGGGGCTAGCCGCTCCACTAGGTTTGGCACTGACAACTCCACTAGGTGAGCTTATCGGCGTGCGATGGCTGTTTGTCGTTACCGGCGTGTTAGGCGGACTGATTTGCCTGATGGGATTTTTTTCAACCGCCGTGCGCCGTCTTGAAGACGGCACGCACTATTGATGCCCTCTCACAAATAACGTTCATGGCATGGAACCGATAACGACTTTTTGGCCACTTACATGGTTTAAGGACATTCCGATGCATACACTCTAGGTTTGGCAGAGTGTTTGATCTCAACCGCAGGGACACCCGATGAAGCAGATGATCTTCGCCGACGCCGAGTACGCTGATAAATGTAAGCAAGCCTCTAAAGAGCGTTTTCTGACCAAGCCTCATTATCCCAAATGCAAAGGGGTTCGTCCGGCCTTTCCGCCGATGGCCGTGCTGCGCATAAAACATGATTAAGCAGGCGGGATCAGCGGTAATGCGGGTTACACCGGCGTGGACAAGCATCAGGATCGTCAAATTATCTGGTCGATTGTTGTACGTCCGAGCCGCTGCAAAAAGCTTGATGAGACTAGTTGGATCGTGCAGGTGCATTGCAAAATCGAGTACGCGAAAGCCCAGTGCGCGCAAAGGTCGAACATCCGTTCCGCGTGATCAAGCGCCAGTTTGGGTATACGAAAGTGCGGTTTCGCGGGCGCTCTAAAAACACCGGGCAACAGGCCGCGCTCTTTACCCTGTCGAATAGTTGGGGGGGGCGAAAGCGCCTGCCGGTGATAGGAAAGTTGCACCTAAGTGTGGAAAACGTCTTGGGACGGTGCTAATCGACAAAACTTAATGAATTAAACGCGGGAAAAGTCTGAGGGTCTGATAGGACGGGGATTTTTTGAAACTCAGGCTAAAAAGTGATCAAAAGTTGATGCCTGCTTCAGACCTTCCTCAAGGCGTTTAATGAAAAAACCTGGAGGTGCCATGGTGTAATCATCTACCTGCTGACGCTATGAATGCCTGAATAACGTTAATCTCAGGATGCAGCGCTTGGCTGTAAAGGTCATACGTTTAAATGCGCCCCTTCAGTCAATATGGCGGCGTTTAAAATCGATAGAAAAATAAGGTCAACCATGTTATATCAAAAAGCAGAACCCGCTTACTTCACAACGACCCAAAGTCCAGTTGAAGTTTATACAGAATGGGACCCGTTGGAGGAGGTTATCGTTGGAATCATGGATGATATTCGTGTCCCGGATTGGGACATCGGCCTAAAAGCAATTATCCCGAAAGAATCCAGTGATTTTTTTATGACGTACTCCGGGCGACGCTTCCCAGAGGAGTTGCTTGTTAAAGCCAGGCAAGAAGTCAACACCTTGGCGCGAATTTTGGAAACTGAAGGCGTTCGCGTAAAAAGGCCCAATGAGTCAAATCACCACCAACCCATCATGACGCCGCACTTTACAACGGGCGGAACCTTTTACTCCGCCATGCCTAGAGATTGTCTTTTCGCAATCGGCAAAAAAATCATTGAAGTACCCATGGCTTGGCGAAGCCGTTACTTCGAGACCTTCGCGTTCCGCGACCTGTTGAACGACTATTTCAGTCAGGGCGCCGAGTGGATCGCGGCCCCCAAGCCCATGCTGAAGGACGATGTCTGGCAACCGAATTATGATTTCGAGCAAGAACTTCCGTTTCGTTCTATTATCACGGAGGTGGAGCCGCTGTTTGACGCCGCCGATTTTATGAAAATGGGCCGGGATATTATCGGGCAGCGCAGCCATGTGACGAACAATAAAGGCATTGAATGGTTGCGTAGAACCTTGGGTCCGGACTACCGCGTGCACATCTATGAGTTTGAAGAGCCGGGCCCCATGCACATTGATACAACGATATTGCCGTTAGCACCGGGCCGCGTACTCATCAATAAAGATTGGGTGCCACAGATTCCTGATATTTTCAAGGACTGGGAAATTCTCAATCCGCCTCCCTCCAACCTCCCGGATGACCATCCTTTGTTCATTACGTCGAAGTGGATTCACACGAATGTCCTGATGCTTGACGAGCGGACTGTCGTGGTCGAGAAAGATGAAGAGGCGCTCATCTCCGCTTTCCGCAAATGGGGCTATGAAACCATTCTTTGCCCTTTCAAGCACTTCCAATCCTTCGGCGGCTCGTTCCATTGTGCCACTTTGGATGTTAAGCGACGGGGAGGACTGCACCGTTATATTTGAGGGCCTTGCCTAAGCGTGTGCAGGGCCTGAAGGCCCTGCCACTGACAAAGACATTTTCAATCGGACACAGACGATAGGAACTCGACATGCGCCCTACAAAAAAAATACTGGTGGTTTCTTCCGAACTGGATGCCGCGAAAACGGTACGCGACGTCAAAACCATGTACCCGTCTGCCACGTGGGATTTTATCTTCCTGTTGGAGGATTTTCTGGGAGTGGCCAACGATGAGCTGAAGTGCCCTGAACACTTTATCGTGCGCGACTTCGCCGACACAGCCGGGGTGATGGCGGTGCTGGAAGTGATTGCCCAGCAGCACGTTATCTCTCAGGTTGTCCCCAGCGATGAATTTTCTGTTTACATTGCTGCATTGGCCAATGACCGCTGGGATCTTCCCGGTATAACCCGTGAAAAAGCCAAATCTTTTCGTGACAAAAAAGCAATGAAGGAAATCGCTCAACACGCCGGTATCAGGACTGCGCGGGAAATCACCTTGTCCGACATCGAGGGCGGGCATGTTGAATTTCCTGTGGTCGTTAAACCGCGCTCTCTGGCAGGTTCAATGGGCGTCAAAATCGTTACTGAAGCAAAACAACTGACGGAAATGGATGTCGACTGGGGAGCGGCTTACCGAGATATGGATGAGCGACAGTACATGATTGAACAGTACAACCCTAATACGATTTATCATATTGACTGCATTGTTCTTAAGGGCCACCTATCTTTTATTTCAGTCGGTCAGTATTTGGGTAAGCCTATTGACTTCTTGCAAGAAAAGCCGGTCGGAGTATTGTCTGTACCTGATCAGGCCGTCGAAGATACGTGGCGACCCTTTGCTGAATCCGTGATTAACGCTTTTGAAGCCCCTGAGGGGGTTTATCACATTGAAGCCTTTGCCGATGCCGGCTTCGGCTTAGAGTTATTGGAAATTGCTTATCGTCCTGGCGGAGCAGCGATTGTAGAAATGATTGAGATGGTGCATGGGCTGAATTTGAAATGCATTCACTTAGCGGCGCAACTTGGGCTCGTCGATTATGTCGATTCGCAACGTCAGGAAGAGGCGTTTGGTTATATGACTTTTCCAAAAAAGCATCTTTCTACTGAAGCGCTTTACGTCACTCAGATTTTCTTGCCCCCCCTCGAAAGCATGCCGACCTTGAGAACCCACGTAGTGCCGGCTCTAGGTGACATCGCATCAGGTGAATTCTACTGTTACAAGGATTCGCTGGGATCCTTCGTATTTTGTGGAGACCGTGACCTTGTCTCACGGGATGTGCACTACCTGAGCGAACATTACTCGGTAAAGGTCGCCGCGAAAAACAGCCCTCCGTTTGAGGAGTGACATTCCCCTTTGCACAATTAATGATAACCACATTTAAAAGAGCTGTTAGGTCATGGACAAAAATAAGCCAAACACTATTCTGATCGTCTCTTCCGAACTGGATGTAAGCGAGGTGGTCTCCCGAATCAGGAGTCTCTACCCGATCGATGCCTGGACGTTCATCTACCTTCTGGAGGATCTTCTGGGGCAGGCGGGAGAGGCGCTGAATCGCGATGGACACTTTGTGATCCGAGACTTTGCCGTTCACACCGAGGTCGAAAAGGTATTCGGCCAGATTGCAAGGAAATATTCCGTCACCGCCGTCATTCCGAATGACGAGTTCGCGGTATACATTGCTGCATGGGCCAACGACTGTTGGCAGCTGCCTGGATTGACTTTTGACGTGGCGACACGGTTTCGTGATAAAAAGCGAATGAAAAAAATTGCCCAAAAGTTTAATATCCCGACAGCAAAAGAACTATCGCTTGATGATATTAACCGTGGAGGGGCGACGTTTCCGGTTATTTTGAAACCTCGGTCTCTGGCGGGATCTGTAGGGGTCAGAATCATTACTGAGGTCCAGCAACTTTCTGAGGCATATGCCACCGAAATTGATGACTATCAGGATATGAATGAGCACCAGTATCTTATTGAAACTTACAACTCACAACCCCTTTATCAAATTGATGCTGTGGTTCTAAAAGGGCAGCTGGCGTTCCTGTCTGCAGGTAAGTACCTAGGTAAACCCATCGATTATCTGGCCGAATGTCCACTGGGATATTTTTCACTTGCTGAAGACGATCTACACACCCTATGGCGTCCATTCATCGAGCGAGTGTTGTCCGCTTTTGAAGGGCCTGATGGTGTTTACCATATTGAAGCGTTTGGTGATGCGGGCGACGGATTTGAATTACTTGAGATTGCCTATCGGCCCGGTGGGGCTTCCACTGTCGATATGATAAAAATCGCTTATGGGATAGACCTGCGTTTCATTCATCTTGCCGTCCAGTTAGGGCTTGTCGATGCCTTGCACGTTGACCGTAAGGGCGAGGCGTTTGGCTATATGACGTTCCCTAAAAAACACCTCGCCAAAGAAATGCTTTACGTCACTCGGGTTTCACTGCCGAGTATGGAAACCCTGCAAACACTGAAGATGAAGAAAATTGCGCAGGTAGGCGATATCGCTTCAGGTGAATTTTTCTGTCACAAGGATTGTCTGGGGGCCTTTGTATTCTGTGGCGATCGAGGCAGCGTCGCTCATGACTTGAAATATGTTGAGGAGCATTATCAAGTGCATGTAGAAGTTGTGCATGGTTGATAGACAGTATCCTTCAGGGGATCCCGTCTTGAATTAAACCGGTCGCCAGTTATGTGGCAGCCACTGATCTGTCTCGCATCGCCTGATGCGTCGGCTGGCGCGTGAGAACCTTCCTTAAGGTACGCATATTGGTCATGGCAAGGGGCAGCTGATCAAGGTCTTGAGCGCTGCAGCATGTCCTTAAAGCGCTGCATGATGTCGATCACCAGCGAGTTCACGGCCAGAATCTTCATGGCTCGTGTGACAGCTACGTACAGAAGGTTTGTATCTGGCTGGATCTTAGGGAGTGACGCCACAAGCGTCACCCAAATAGAAAACGCCTCCTCGGAGGTGTTTTTTAGCATCATCGGGGTATAGCGCAGTCCGGTAGCGCGCCTGCTTTGGGAGCAGGATGTCAGGNTTTCGCCCAGCTGTATCAGGGTTGAAGATCAGAGCTCAAAAACAGTTGTTTTGAGCTCAACAGAAAAGGCGTCCTTCGGGACGCCTTTTCTGTTTGGGGTTTATAGCTACAACACTCATTAAGCGATCAGTACTTCGTACGTCTGCCCCCACCTGTAAGACTGTTTATAAGCTGTCTGGCTACGCACAAACGTCTCAAGGAGACCCCCGGCTTCCCACGATCCCGCAGTAGTTATGCCTGGTTTACACCATGTCTGTTGATTGGGTGGCCGCGCTAGCCACACCCACCAGCGACACTTCCGCGGCTGGCGCAAAGATCATATCGTTGTTGCCCAGATCCTGGGGCCAGTCGCCGGTGAGGGCAATCTCAAACCGATGGCCCTCAGCGTCAGGTTCCACATCCTTGAGGTAGGTGCGGTCCAGATCCGCGTTATAGGCCATCTTCAGCGTAGTGCCGGTACCGTCGCCGAACCCTGTGTAACCCAGCGCCGACACATCGATCTTGTCATTGTTGTCTGCGAACCGGGCAATAAGGTCCACGAAGCTCTGGCTGTCCGTGCGGTCGCTGTCAGTGGCTGCCGTGTAGCGGAACACGTCAGCGTCATTGATGCCATTACGGCCATAGACCGAAAGGTTCGGGTCGTCGCCGCCGATCAGCAAGTCGGCGCCCGCGCCTCCGATGATCACATCCGAGCCTCTGCCGCCGTCGATACGGTCGTTGCCGGCCAGGCCATAAATGACTCCGACATTGCGCTCCCCGTGATTACGTCCTTGCCAGCCGTTCCTTCGACGGTGGGGGCCGTGAACACCAGGTTGGTGCTGTTCAACTGCCCCGTCAGGTTGCCTTCGAACGCCAGTTCGAAGCGCTGTCCGTTGGCGTCGGCATCGAAGCTTTTCAGGTATGTGCGAGTACCCTCGGCGTTGGCCTGGACGGCGAGCGTGCCATTGTGGCCATCGCCTATGCCGGTAAAGCCCAACGCAATCAGATCGACACGGTCCTGAGAGGCGTCGAAGTCCAGAATCCGGTCGCTGCCTGTTTCGGTAGCGGTACGGTAGCTGTCGCTGATCTGGGTGAAGCGGAAAATATCTGCGCCCATCCCGCCTGCCAGCACGTCACGGCCACCCGCGCCTTGCAGCACATCGTCTCCGCCCAGGCCACGGATAATCTCGGCCGTGTCGTTGCCAATCAGGTGGTTGGCCTGGCTGGATCCGTCCACGTGGTATTGGCCGTCTTGGCTGCCGAAGGTGGTGTCCAGGCTGCCATCGGCGTTCAGACGGGTGATCACGTCGCCGGCGATAAGGATTTTGCCATCGGGCTGAACGATTGCCGAGTGGGCATAGTTCGACGCGCCTTGGGGTACCTGGATCGTCAGCTTGCCATCGTCACTAAAGGAGGTGTCGAACGAGCCATCCGCATTTAGCCGCAGTACGTTGAAGGCGTTATTGTCGTTACTCTCGCCGGCCACAATGATCTTGCCATCGGCTTGCACGGTTATCGCAGCGCGGTAGTCCAGCCCCAGCGCGGTATCGAAATACACCACGCCGTCCACGCCAAACGCGGTATCCAGGTTGCCGTCGGCTGCAAGTCGCTGAACGGCATAAACCGGATCGCCCGGGTCGTGGGGGCCGTCGGCACCCACGTACAGCCAACTGCCGAGCAATACGCTGCCGTCGGGCTGCACGACCGTGGCGATATTGCCGGTGCCGTATTGCCCGGTCGGGTTGAGGAGAAGTGCGCCGTTGGCACCGAAATCCTCGACCGGCGCCCCGGTGCTGTCCAGCTTGAATACGATCGCTTGGGACGTGCCGCGAAGGCTGACGTACACCGAGCCATCTGCTGTGGCGTAAATAGCCATTCCATCAGCGCCGATCGGTACATCAAGGCCCGCGGCACCGCCATTGCCGAATGTGGTGTCCAGAGTGCCATCCACGTTGAAACGTTCTACCTTCAAACCGCCAAGCCCTGGCTGTGCTGATAGCACTTTACCGTCGGCCTGCACCGCCATTACGTAGTAAGCATAATCTTCCGGGTCCAGGTTGCCGGGCACGAGGGCAATTCCCTCTTGGCCGAAGCTGTTGTCCAGGCTGCCGTCAGCGTTGAGGCGCACCGCCGTGAAGCTGCCGCGCGTACCATAGCTTTCATCGCCAGGCGAGCCAGGATAGCCAATGGCAGTCTGGAAGCTTTCGCCACCGACAAGGATTTTGCCGTCAGGCTGAAGGATGATGCTCCAGTTTGAATCGCTACCCGTGGAAGGGTCGACCTGCACTGTCCCCGGGCCTGTTCGCACGGTGTAGTTGATGGTGGCCTTGCTATCGATTGACGCCATGACATTGTCCTTTAGGCATGGAACCCGAACGGATTGGGAAGGGGCTTGCACGGATCCTCTGGATCTGACCTTGGCAGGATGGATAAATGCGAACGTTTTGTGTTCCGCCGACAGCACACCGGGTCAACTGGCCCTCGCGTTAGTACTCCGGTATTGAACAAACGGCCAAAAGCGTTAGTTGACCGGGGTCGGTCGTCCTTGCCTCCATTCATCAGAGATGAGCGTGAGTGGTCGCGTGCTCGCCGGTCGAAATACACTGAACGCCTCCGCCCAGTCTGACTCCAAATCTTGCCCCGGCGCTCAAAGCCAACGTATCACGTCGATGGGTGCTTGAATCCTCTGCCCAATCAAGGAATTCCCATGACCGACCCACGTAACGTCGCCCACGACAAAAAAGTTCAGCAAGAGAAAAAGAACCACGGCGAAGAAATCGCGCCAAACGCTGAACACGCGCCTCAGCCAGGCATGAAGCCAGCACTCAAGCACGACGACGATGACAAACAAGACGAGCAAGCTTGAGCCAGGTATCAGCCCGACTTGAAGATTGAGCTCAACAGAAAAGGCGTCCCCAGGGACGCTTTTTTTGTTCAAGGATAAATTTTCAGTCGAGACCGCTTTGAACATTGGGCACTTCGCTGAAGACGTCGTCGCTGGTAGCTTCGCCGAAATGCGCTCGCTTGGCGGCCAGAAATCCGCCGATCCGTTTCCGGCTGGCATAGTCGGAGTAGCCGCCGAACAGGCAGAGATCCGTCGATGACAGGTCGCTGATGGGCGCCAGTTCGCTGAGGATTGCCTGCGTCAGCTCGAAGGCGCCGGGGTAGTTGTCACTGGTGATCGATGGCGCGAGGGTACCCGGCAGGTCGAGATTGAGATGCCGCACGCCGGCACGCGCGCAGGCGCTGTGGATGCTGTCCGGATCGGTAGCGTCGACGATGAGTAGCTCGTCGATGGAGTAGGCCAGCAGCGACTCCACGGTACTAAGCTCCAACTGCGGATCGCGGCAGCATCAGCCCGACCAGGCCGGAACGAGACTGTCGCAGGCCACGGGCCTGCAGATTGGTGCTGTAGCCGTGTTCGTCAGAGAGAGACTGGATGAGCTACGCCGTCGCCTCCTTGATCCGTCGTTTTCGCCAGGAGCCGTTGAGCACCGCACTGATCGACGCCCATGCGGGCTGGGGCGGCTCCCTCGGCAGCGCGGCGCGGCGCTGAGCCTGGCCGACGGTCTGCACGTGGTGCCCGAATTTCCGTTGCTGCTGAAGCGGGTCTGCGTCTGCTTGATTTCATGGAACGCATGGCGAGCCTGGACCGCGTATTTACACCGGTACAGGGAGCGCTCGCAGACCAGCATCGCAGGCGCTACGCTGCGTTCAAGGTTCTTCAGGCAGCTGAACGAGAAGTGCGATCTATCTTCATTCGAGAGTGAGTTCGACCCTGAAGTCCGTGATGAGCCTGCTCAACAAAAAAGGGTCCAGACGCCCCGTTTTCGGTGCTGTACTGGACCCTTGGCGATCAAGCTTGCTCCCACGGCCTGCGGCCAGAATCGAGAACAGACTTGTGTATAGCGCCGAGCGCTACAACTACGGTCAGAAACGAACCGTCACGCCTGCATTAACCGAATGGAAGCGCGTGTCGGTGCCGAACTGCCCCTGGTAGGACAGGTCCAGATCGGTCTGCCTGTTCAAGCGCAGTTTCGCGCCTACTTCAGTCAAGGCGGTGTCGCGCGTTTGAGCGACGCCCTGCACTTCGAAGTTTGGCCCGCCAGCGAAAGACTGGACGTTGCGCGGGTCCAGGTCACCGTAGGCACGTCGCCAGCCGACTGAGCCGTAAACCTGCGTATTGACGTTCGCCACATTGATGCTCGACGACGCGCGCAGACCCAGTGTCGAGAAGAAGGTGTCCTGTTTATCGCTGGACACGTCCAGTGCGGCTGGTCCGCCTTTTTCGTGCAGGTCTTTGGCGTCGTAGCGCACGTAGGAAAGACCGGCGAAAGGCTCCAGAGCCATGCTGCCGACCGGTATGCGGTAGGCCGCTTCACCACTTGCCTGCAGCGACTGGGCATTGCGTTTGCCGGTCAAGTGATCACTGAATCCGGCAAACGCCACGTTCCGCTCACTTTCCAGCTTGTGCCAGGTGTAACCGACGTCAGCACTGAGGCGCAGGGCATCGATCTGACCACCGGTGTAGAGGCCCAGATGATAGTTGTCGCTGTGACCGTCAGCATCGCTGTCATCGGCGTCGAACTTCGAACGGCTGTAGCCAGCGTAGACGCCACCGCGCCAATCCGGTGTGAAGCTACCATCGGCCCCGAACAGCAGGCCGCCAGTGCTTTGGTGCAGACCACCGGCACCGTTATTGCCGCTTGTCTTGGTCCAGTTGCCGAATGGCTGCACCCAGGCACCGTTTTGCGTGGTCGGTGTGCTTGGCATCAGATTGAGTGCCATGGCTGGCATGCGCAATGTTCCCGTATCCAGAAGATTACGCATACGAGTGCCCAGCACTCCTGATACCACCTGACTATTGGCGATCAGGGCCGTCGAGGTACTGCCGAGGTAGTCGCCAGACAGTTGATCGGCTGCGTTGCGAGCGCTTTCGGCATCCAGAACCAGCAGGTTGTTGTAGAGGCGCAGCGGCTCACCGCTTTGCTCGAGTACGCTCAGCGCGCCAGCGGTATTGAACTGGTTTTGAGTCAGCATGACCGTCTGAAAGATGCCTGGTGTTGGTGCGGGTTCTGGAGTGGGCGTAGGTGTAGGCTCTGGTGTTGGTGTTGGTGTTGGTGTTGGTGTCGGCGTCGGCTCAGGAGTTGGAGTTGGCTCCGGTGTTGGAGTTGGAGTTGGCGTAGGTGTCGGCTCTACGCTTTTTTGCTCGGTGGTGAGGTTCAGATCATTGGCGGTACGCTGCAGTCCGACATTCAGGAACGCCGAGTTGGTCAGCGCCTGGGCATAGGCGGTGCCTGCGGCGGCACCGTCGACCACACCGCCCTGAGCAGAGAGCAGGGTGTAAGTCCTGCCGCTCTGATAGCTCTGCGCAGGATCCAGCGCAGTCACGTTGACCTGCGTACCGCGCAGTGTGGCTGTGCCGCTTACGTTGATCTTGTCTGCTCTACCGTCGCCTGCGATGTCCGCGGCGTAACGTGAGCCTGCGGCCATGTCGAGGTCGCCTTGTATGGCCAGCGCACCTATGGCGTTTTCTCCGGGCGACAGAGTACCGCCGGAAGCTACCTGCGTAGTACCCACCTGACCGACGCCGGCCAGAACACCGCCGTCCAGTACCTGGGCGCTGTTGGTATAAGTCCCGAATTCGGTGCGCCCGGCAATACCATTGACCACCAGGGTGCCATTGCCTACGTTAAACCGCGAAAGGCTTTGGGTGGTGGCTGTATTGCCGCGCTGATTGACCTGGTCGACGTTCCCCGACAGCACCAGTCGCCCGCCGCGCACAACGACGCTGCCGGCCAGCCCGGTAAGGTCGCCGCTCAAGGTGGTATTGCCGTTGAACGCATACACTCGGCCCGTTCCGTTCAGCGTGTTGGCAACCTGCAGATCAGTATCGGTATGGTTGAACGCCAAATGCCCCCCGTTGCCAGTGCCGAAATTAATGGCGGTTTGCGGGTCCAGTCGGCCGGCCGCCTGAGCTGTTCCGGCAGTCGTCGAATCGATATCGGTACGGTTGGGGTCGGTCACGACCGGACCGCCCACAGCAAGCGTGCCGCGTGTCGGATTGTTGATGCTGCTGATGGTGCTGATGAGAATACCGTTGGTAGAACTCAGCTCGGCACCGTCGGACAGCGTCAGGTAAGTGCGAGAGTCACTGGTGCCGAGCGTCATGCTTTGCGCTGCCAGGCGGGTGCCTTGTCCGGAAATACTCACCTGATTGCTGCGGCCGATGATGGCCGAACCCAGTAAGAGCGAGTCGGTAGTCAGTACTGCGCCGTTATCGAGAGTAAGGTTGTTTCTGTTTCTGAACGCGCCACTGTTGTCCCAGCGGGTTCCGGCGCCGGAAAGATTGACGACGGAGTCGATGTCTACCTGCTGGCTGTTGATCTTGCCGCCATCATTGGCCGTTATGCTCGACCTGTAGACAAACACCCCACCGGCTTCGATATTGACCGCGTCGACCAGGGAGTTCTGGCCACTGACCAGCAACTGCGCGTTCGAAAATTCGTTGGAGCGATAGCCGTTGACTTCACCCAGATCCAGATCCCGCACCGACACCTGACCCCCGTTGCGCACGTTCAGGTCGCCTTGACCGACCCCACCGACAACGATCGTGTTACCCAGTACAAATGAGGTACGCGGTACTACCCAGCGCGAACCGGCCCCTTCGACTATGACGCTGGCCTGGGCCGGGAGTATCAGTTTTTTTGTGTTCGGGCTGGTTAGGGCCTGCCGTCAGGCAGGCCCTTGTTTTACCAGCTCGG
>NZ_LKBW01000048.1 GCF_002699855.1 Pseudomonas amygdali
TTTGGTCGGCATACATGCACCTCTAGCTACATGTTATGCCCGAACACAAAATTTCTGACAGTCTCGAACCAGATCATACTCATAAGGGAGACCATCCTCATCATACAAACTTAACGCCGTGTTTGCCTCTCTTTTCAGCTGTGTAGCCCTTTCAACATACTGACTATAAAGCTTATCGTTGGCCTTAAACTCTTTTGCAGATTTTCTATAGTCAAGACCTGCTTGTTTATTCAATTTTTTTGCAGACACACTCACTGACTCGACTTGTCGCACCGCTGCAGAGCGACTTAACTGTGGCGCACTCGCACTTAAGTTCATCCCGTCAGAACCGCGCAACACAGAACTACCAATAACGCCATCCGTAGACAAACGCCGGGAAGGCTTCATTATTTTAAAAGCTCTTAAAAGTCCCTTCATCAAGGTTGGTGTACTCCCTGTCAAGTCAACCCAATTAACCGGATCCCCCCCACAATACCCATACGCATTCACCCCACCCTCACCAAACGGGCTCAGACTGTCCGGGCTGTTGAACCTCATCAACACCGGGTTAAACGCCCGATACCCATTCCCCAGCAAATAGTGCCCCGTCACCGGGTCAACTCGCTGGCCGGTAAAGCCCGGCAGGCTTGCGGGGCCTGAAGGATGACGATGTCCGTAAGGCGTGTAGGCAAACTCCAACCCCTGAGCGGGAATCACTGACTGCTGTTGATCCGTCGCCAACAACGCGCCGTCGCGCTGATTATTTTCTGCACTCAGGCACGCCAGCAAATGCTCATCCGTGCGCATAAGCGTGTGCTGGACCTGCCCCTGAATCTGCGTAGCCAAGAGTGTCTTCTGATAAAAAAGGCGAGTGCTGCCCTGCCCCGCGGCCGAACAATCGGCCAGGCGATCCAATGGATCGTAGCGATAAACACAGAGCACGGATTGCCCAGACGAAGCCATGGCTTCACTCCTTTGAAGTCACCCATGGCAGCAAGTCTGGGCTGACTATCTGCTTGCGCCCAGCTAGCAGAACTACTAGGTGCCAGGCCGAAAGGCGCTGAACACAGTCATGCCGGCGCACAGACCGAAGCGCTCTTCACTCATTGATGGGCGTGACTTAAACGCAACAAAACTTATTATCAGCGTCATGGTTAAAAGGCGCTCCGCCTACCCCTTTAACCAACTGGGTGGTTGGCCATTATCGGAATCGATTTGACGCGCCCGCCCGCTTCTCGATAGTGCCACTGCCACCTCTAAGACGCTTAACCGCACGTCTATAATAGTCAAGATTATTCCTTACAACATACGGTACAACACCACCTTTACCAATATATGATTCATTTGTCAGGACCAGTTCATCAAGCCGTCTTTTAGCTTCATGAATGTCTACATCTTCACCTTCTATCCTCAGGTAACTTTTTCGAGCAGGAACGGATGGTGGGGCATTGCTGGGCGGCGCTTTCTTTGGAGGGATGGGCGGAGGTACATTGCTCGGCAGTCCTTTCTTGGGAGGACGGGGTGGTGGGGCTACAAATTGTGACCCATCGATAATACCAGATGCAGACATATGCGAGCTCACCGAGTTAGTTGAAGTAGTTACCTGTGTGGACCCGAAACTTTCGACAGGATAAAGCAACGGGGAAGATAGAGAATCCTGGCTAACTTTTCGACCAAGTAAGCGCTTTTTCACACTGCTTGCTCTTTTCAAAATGTTCACTAAAAACGTTGGCAAATGTCCGCCCGGATCAACCCGATTAACCGGGTCCTCCTCACAATACGCATACGCATTCAACCCGCCCTCGCCAAACGGGCTCAAACTGTCCGGACTATTGAACCTCATCAACACCGGATTAAAAGCCCTGTACCCATTGCCCAGCAAATAATGCCCTGTAATCGGGTCAAGCCGCTGGCCGGTAAAGCCCGGCAGGCTTGCGGGGCCTGAAGGGTAACGATGGCCGTAAGGCGTATAAGCAAACGCCAAACCCTGTGCCGCGATCACGGACTGCTGTTGGTCCGTCGCCAGTAACAGACAATCGTTCTGGTTGTTTTCTACACTCAGGTGAGCCAGCAAATGCTCGTCCGTACGCAGAAGCGTGTGCTGTATCTGCCCCTGAATTTGCGTCGCTAAGCGATTCTGCTGATAAAAGAACCGGGCGCTCCCCTGCCCCGCAGGCGAGCAGTCGGCAAAGCGATCCGTTGCGTCGTAATGGTAAGTGCAGAGCACTACAGGGCTGGCAGAAGACATGAACATCACCTGCGGCAATCGATGATAGAACCGTAATTCTGGGCGTGTGATCTCGTGCTGCACAGCTAGCAGAAATGCTAGGGACCCCACCTCGTCTGCCAGAGCCGATTCAGGCAAATGAAATAACTGCCTGTCTTCAGCGCGTTGGGAACAAGCCTCTGTTGCTCACAGTCAAACCGTCTGCTTTACCGCCCACTCATGGGCGGTTCAGGTTTGATAAGGGTGACGCAATGAAAACTGCACGCGGTATGGCTTTGGTAACGTTGATGGCACTGGCTGCAAGCCCGGTGTTTGCCTTCAATCTGAATGACGCCGCAAATGCGGTTTCCAATGCCACGAGTGGCAATAAGAAAGCCACAGCGGCCCCTGAAGTCGCAGGACTGCTTAATACCCTTGGCACCCAGCTCAATGTCACCCCTGAACAAGCCGTTGGCGGAACAGGCGCATTGCTCGGGCTGGCGAAGAACAAGCTGACCAGCACCGATTATTCGCAGTTGGCCAAATCGGTTCCCGGTCTGGAGCAGATGTCCGGCACCTCCGCACTGGACAGCCTGGGAGGCGCAAACGCACTGGGCAGCCTGCTCGGTGGCAAGTCCGGCGATAACTCGATGCTCAACAGCGCACTGGGCAACGTGCAGAGCATGGGTGATGTGAATAACGCCTTCAAGGCACTGGGCATGGACAGCACGATGGTCAGCCAGTTTGCCCCGCTGATTCTGCAGTACCTCGGGCAGCAAGGTGCCAGCGGTTCGGCGTTGCAGAGCCTGAGTGGGTTATGGGGTACCGGCAGCTGATTCAAGCCGCAACGCCGCAATACGCGCATCTTTCTCCACCCAGAGCTGGTTGACCCAGCTCTGGATATTCTCGCGAAATACCGGATCGTTCTCGTAATCGCCCTGCCACAGTGCCGGGTCCATTTCGCGGGTTTTGATGTCGACAATCACCTTGGGCACCCGCCCGCACAGCATGTCCCAGAACCCCGGGATGCCTGAACCCGGATAGACCACGGTGACATCCAGAATGGCGTCCAGTTGCTCGCCCATGGCAGCCAGCACGAATGCGACGCCACCGGCCTTGGGCTTGAGCAGATGGGTATAGGGCGATGCTTGAGTCGCATGTTTGCCCGGAGTAAAGCGCGTGCCTTCCAGATAGTTGACGATGGTCACTGGCTGACGCTTGAACAGCTCGCAGGCGGCCTTGGTGATTTCCAGATCCTTGCCCTTCAGTTCCGGGTGCTTCGCCAGAAACGCCTTGCTGTAGCGCTTCATGAACGGGTAATCCAGCCCCCACCACGCCAGGCCCAGCAGAGGCACCCAGATCAGTTCTTTTTTCAGGAAAAACTTGAAGAAGGGCGTGCGCCGGTTGAGTGCCTGGACCAGCGCGGGAATATCCACCCACGACTGATGATTGCTGATGACCAGATACGAAGTATCACCGCGCAAGCCCTCATCGCCACGAATATCCCATTGCGTCGGTACACAGGTTGCGAAGATGACCTTGTCGATCTCGGCCCAGGTTTCGGCAATCCACATAACGGCGACTGAACAGCGATCGCGCATTCGGCCTCTGAACAGCAGCTTGAGCAAGGCAAAAACCAATAACGGACCTATCAATACCAGCGTATTGATCAGTAACAACAAAGCAACAAAACAGCCGGTGAGCAGACGGCGCATGACGGACTCTTGAAGGTTCAGGGGCGGCAATAATAAAGACCCACGCGTTTTACGCCAATTACACAGGTGCTTACAAATGTTTCACGTCTCGGCCTTTATGCTGACGTCATATTCATCCTGACGAACCTACTGCAGGTTCGCTGTCTAAAAACGGGCGCCAATCAGGCGCTGACTATTGCGAGGAACCTCTCACGTGAAACCGATCCTGGCGCTATTGTCTTTGCTGGCCCTGCCGGTCATGGCCGCTGAACCGACGTTGTATGGTCGCTACGAGAACATCAAGGTTGCGGAAATAGGCCAGACCTTCAAGGCCAAGATGGACACCGGCGCACTGACCGCCTCGCTGTCGGCAAAGGACATCGAGTTGTTCAAACGCGATGGTGATGACTGGGTACGTTTCCGCCTGGCAACCAAGGGTGCGGACGACAAGGTATATGAGCACAAGGTCTCGCGGATCAGCAAGATCAAGGGACGCGCCGAAGGTGACGACGACGATGACGAAAGCATCAACCCCGCCAAGCGCCCTGTCGTTGACCTGGAACTGTGTCTGGGCGACAAGAAGCGTACGGTCGAGGTCAACCTGGTGGACCGCAGCCACTTCAACTTCCCGCTGTTGATCGGTGCCAAGGCGTTGCGTGAGTTCGACGCAGCGGTTAATCCGGCCCGCCGCTACACTGCTGATGAGCCTGATTGCTGAGGCGTCTATCGTGCTCATGCTTCTTCCTTACTATCGTGCGACGCTCCGCGTCGCATGCCGTTCTGGACGCTCCGCGTCCGATCTTGAGTACGTGGCGCGGCACGGATTTGTGACGCAGCGCGTCACCCACGGCATTCCCACGCTGGAGCGTGCGGAACGATAATCCGAACTATCGTGCTCACGCTTCGTGGGTACGATAGTCACGACTCAAGCCGTTGGTTGTGTAGCCAGCATCGACGGCCGCTCGCTGACTTCCAGATACCAGCTGGCCAGCCTCGGATAGGTGTTGCGCCAGCGCAGGTCGGGCTGGCGGAAGTCGAGATAACCCAGAGCTACGGCAACGCTGATGGAGGCTACGTCGAACGATGAGCTGAGTTCGGTGATTGCATCCCGCTCAAAGTAACTCAGGGAGCGCTCAATCTTCTGCTGCTGGTTATGCAGCCATTGATCCCAGTGTTTTTCCTGGGGGCGCAGCGCGGTTTCGTAGCGAATCAGCACCGCAGCGTCGAGCACCGCATCGGCCAGCGAGGCGAGCGTCAGGCGTCTCCAGCGCGAAGAACCTTCACGAGGGATCAGCGGCAGGCCCACGTGCTGGTGGTCGAGATAATCAAGAATCACCCGGCTGTCGTGAATGACGTTGCCGTCAGCCAGCCTTAGCGCGGGAAGTTTGCCGGCCGGGTTGTCTTCATTGAGCTCGGCAGACGGGCTGACCGGCGTCAGCACTGTGGTCTGCAACTCGACGCGATCGAGCTGAGCGGTTTCATGCAGCATCACCATCACCTTGCGGGCGAAGGGTGAAGCCGCGTTGAAGTACAACGTCATCGTGGGCGCTGACATGGGTATTCCTCGAATGAGACAGGATCCTAGACTAGTCAGCCTGTGACGCGTCTGCAATCAGCGTTTCAATCAGCCGCGCCGCACCAGCAAGCCCTTGATGCTCAACAGGGCAGCCGTCCCCATGCACAGCCACGCCAGCGTATCCCACCAGCCATCACCCAGCAGCGCGGCGAACAAGCCGACGCCGATAAGCAGCGCTATCACGGCGGGTATCGCAAAGGTCCTCCAGAATCGCGATGGCCTGGAACTCATTGCGCCACCTGAGCCCGAACCACGCTCACCGAGCGCGCGGCACGACGCCTCACCCACCACAGATAGACGCCGCTGCCGAGTACGATGATGGTCAGCACGTCCAGCACTGCCCAGAGAATCTTCATCGGCATGCCGCCGTAATCACCGAAATGCAGAGGTTGCGACATGCCCAGTGCGTCCATATACCAGGGACGTTCGACCACGGCGGTAACTTGCAGGGTCTGCGCGTCGATCAGCACCGGTGTGGCGAGGTGCGCAGTCAAGTGCGTGTTGCCTTTGAGGAACACCGCGTAATGATGCTCGCTGGAGAAGCGCGTGCCGGGGAAAGCGATGAAATCGGCCTGCATACCGGGCGCAGCGGATTCGGCAATTTCCAGCAATCGAGTCGCCGGGGCGCGCTGGGTCAATGGCGGCGCGTCCTTGTAAGGGGCGATCATGGTGGCCAGCGCATCATTGCGCCAGGAGGCAATCAGCAGATCGGCACAGGCACTGATCACCCCCGTCACGCCCACCACCAGCGCCCAGGTCAATGTCACTACGCCGATCAGGTTGTGCAGGTCCAGCCAACGCGTACGCCTGGATTTATTGACCCGCACCTGGCCGAACTCCAGCTTGCGCATGAACGGCGCATACAACACGGTCCCGGAAACGATCGCCACCACAAACAGCAAGCCCATGAACGCCAGCAGCAATTTGCCGGGCAGGTTGGCGTACATGTCTACATGCAGGCGCAGCATGACCATCATGAAGCCGCCGTTGGCAGAAGGCATCTCCAGCGCCTCACCGGTGCGCGCATCGAGGACGAAGGTGTGCGAGGAGTTGGGCTCGGTGCCGGCGGTTGCAGCGGTGATTGCCATTACGCCATTGGGGTCTTCGTCGTCCCAGCCGAAATACTGCATCACCTCGCCGGGGCGATGCGCTTCGGCTGCCCTGGCCAGTTGCTCCAGATCCAGGCGTGGTGTGTCGGCAGGTATCTCCCGGTAATGCGGAGCGTCGCCGAGCAGATGATCGATTTCATGATGAAAGATCAGCGGCAGGCCGGTGACAGCCAGCATCAACAGGAACAGGGTGCAAATCAGGCTGCTCCAGGTATGCACGATGGACCAGCGGCGCACGGTTTGGCTTTTCATGGTTTATCCACAGACGAAGGGACGCAAAACCGAGCGCGTCCCCGAAATGACTTGTAAGACTAAGCCGCTCGAAACCGGAAAAGTGTCAGGGCGATCCGGTGCAGGCATGAAGAGGTATGTTTCAGAGTTTTGCCGGATTGCTGCTGGCCTGCTCATCCCTGGCCAGCACAGTGACCCACCACGCGGTGTGTTGTTCGATCTGCACGGGTAAGGTCGGCAACAACGCCTTGAGCGCCAGGTCAGTGTCGGCCAGCGGGAATGTGCCGGTAATACGCAGACCAGCCACGGTCGAGTCGACACCCAGATGGCCTGTACGGTAACGACCCAGTTCAGCGAGCATGTCCGCCAGCCGGGCGTTGTCCACCACCAACATGCCGCGCGTCCAGGCGTCGACGCCGGAAGGCATGCTGAGCAACGGGCCAAGGCCATTGCGCGTGAGGAGAACCTGCTGGCCCTCGCGCAGAACCTGCTCACCGGACACATTGCGCGCATTGGCGGCAACCGCTGATTGCAGCACGCTGAGCAGTGTTCCGTCTGGCTCGCGACGGACCAGAAAGCGCGTACCCAAGGCGCGCATTTTGCCATCCGCAGTTTCGACGATGAAGGGACGCGGATCGTCATGATTGCCGGTCTGCACCATTATTTCGCCGTCCTGCAGAATCACCCGACGTTGCTGCGCATCGAAGCGCACATCAATCGCGCTGTGGGTGTTAAGGCGAATCAGGGTGTTGTCCGCCAGACGCACGTCACGCTGTTCACCGGTGGCGGTGCGCTGATCGGCAAGCCAGTAATCTATCGGCAGGTAGCGGTCGCCGACGAACAATGCCAGCCCCAACGCCATGAACACGCCGACCAGACCGCCGCCAAGCTTGCGCAAGCTATGCCGCTGGGCACCAGGCGATTGCTGCAATGCCTTGCGCGCCGGACCTGCTGGCAAGGCAAAACGCTGATTGACCATGCCCAACTGGCTCCAGGCCCTGGCATGCTCTTCGTCGGCGGCCAGCCAGCGAGCAAGTTCAGCGTCATTGCCGCTGCTGCCATCCATGTTCAATTGCCACTGGATCGCGGCGTCCAGAACATGAGCGGATACCGGCCTGGTGTTCATGTCGGCTCACCGTAGAGCGCCACATAGCACTGACGCATGGCTTGAGCCAGGTATTGCCTGACGCGCGAAACCGAGACGCCCAGCCGCTCGGCAATTTCGCCGTGGCTCAGCCCGTCGAGGCGACTGTACAGAAAGGCTGCCCGTGCTTTGCTGGAGAGGCTGCCCAGCATACGGTCGATCGCTTTGAGGTCTTCCAGAATCAGCATCTGCTCTTCCGGCGAAGGCTGCTCGGCCTCGGGAACCTGCATCAACTCCCCGAGATAAGCCTGCTCCAGCGCAGCGCGGCGGAAGTAGTCGAACATCAGTCCCTTGGCAACGGCCGCCAGGAACGCTCGCGGCTCTCTGGGCGTCAGCAATTCCTGTCGCCCGAGCAAACGCACGAACGTGTCCTGACTCAAATCCTGAGCACGCTGTGGACAGGCGACATTGCGTCTGAGCCAGGCCAGCAGCCAACCCCGATGATCGCGATACAGCGCGCCAACAATCTCGCTATGAGTGCTTGGGACTGACGACACGAATAGCCTCGATGAGAAAGATCTAACTAAAGAGAATCATTCGCGATTGTGGCAGAGCGGAGGGATGGTGGCAATTCGCGTCTGTCGGGAGGAGGGTCTGAATCGAGTTGGCGCTCGTACCCATGCTCAGCGCAAATTGCGAAGCGGAGCGTCGGGAAATGCAGTCTCACGCTGGAGCGTGAGGAACGAGAATCTTGTAACTATCGTGCCGATGCTCCAGTGTGAAATGCATTCACGCTGGAGCATGCACAACGAAAGGCGTCCAGGGAGGACGCCCGTTGTCAGATCAGGCCTGGTGGCTGATTTCGCGCAGCGGCTTGCCACGTGCAGGTTTGTCGCCTGCAACGAAGTAGTCGGCGGTGCTGCGTGGCAGGGGCTGACGACCGCGGATCTTGTCGGCGATTTTCTCGGCGATCATGATTGTCGGTGCATTCAGGTTGCCCGTGGTGATGATCGGCATGATCGAGGCATCGACTACGCGCAGGCCTTGCAGGCCATGCACACGGCCCTGACCGTCGACAACGGCCATCTCGTCGGTGCCCATCTTGCACGAGCAGGACGGGTGATAAGCCGTTTCAGCATGCTCGCGCACGAACTGATCCAGCGCTTCATCAGACTGCACATCGATACCGGGGCTGATTTCGCGGCCACGGTACGGGTCCAGAGCCGGTTGCTGCATGATCTCGCGCGTCAGGCGGATGCCATCACGGAACTCCTGCCAGTCCTGCTCGCTGGACATGTAGTTGAACAGGATGCTCGGGTACTCGCGCGGGTCTTTGGATTTGACCTGCACACGACCACTGCTCGGCGAACGCATGGAGCCGACGTGAGCCTGGAAGCCGTGTTCCTGAACGCCCTTGGTGCCGTTGTAGTTAATCGCGACCGGCAGGAAGTGGTACTGAATGTTCGGCCATTCGAACGCTTCGCTGGAGCGAATGAAACCACCGGCTTCAAACTGGTTGCTCGCACCGATACCGGTGCCGAGGAACATCCACTCTGCACCGATGGCAGGCTGGTTCCACCACTTCAGCGAAGGGTACAGCGACACCGGCTGGGTGCAGGCGTACTGCAGGTACATCTCCAGGTGATCCTGAAGGTTCTGGCCAACGCCAGGCAGGTCATGAACCACCGGAATATCCAGCTTGTTCAGCACTTCGGCCGGGCCGACGCCGGAACGCTGGAGAATCTGTGGCGAAGCGATCGCGCCGCCACACAGCAGCACTTCCTTGCGGGCACGGGCCTGGATGCGTGTGTCGCTGTCACCTACCAGGTACGCCACGCCGACGGCACGCTTGCCTTCGAACAGAATGCGATCGGTGAGCGCGTGAGTGACGATGGTCAGGGTCGAGCGCTTCTTGGCCTCGTCCAAATAACCACGGGCGGTACTGGCGCGACGACCGTTAGGCGTCACGGTGCGGTCCATCGGACCGAAACCTTCCTGCTGATAACCGTTGAGGTCGTCAGTGCGCGGGAAACCGGCTTGCACGCCCGCCTCGACCATCGCGTGGAACAGCGGATTGTTGCCCGCCTTGGGCGTGGTCACGCTGACCGGACCTTCACCACCGTGGTAGTCATTCGGGCCGATGTCGCGGGTTTCGGCCTTGCGGAAGTACGGCAGGCAATCGAGGTAGCTCCAGTCTTCAAGGCCCGGCTCCTTGGCCCAGCCGTCATAGTCCATCGCGTTGCCGCGGATGTAGCACATGCCGTTGATGAGCGACGAACCGCCCAGGCCTTTACCACGACCGCATTCCATGCGGCGGTTGTTCATGTGTGGCTCTGGCTCGGTCTCGTAGGCCCAGTTATAGCGGCGTCCCTGTAGCGGGAATGCCAGTGCGGCTGGCATCTGGGTACGGAAATCCAGACGGTAGTCCGGGCCACCGGCTTCCAGCAGCAGAACAGTGACGCCTGCGTCTTCGGTGAGACGGGCTGCCAGGGTGTTACCGGCAGAGCCGGCACCAATGATGATGTAGTCGTATTCGGATTGAGTCGTCATAGAGGCTCCCTCATAGAGCTGCAAGTCTCAAGCCTCGGCTGCAAGCAGAAGCAGCGAGGCGATACTTGTGAAAATGGGGTGCGGCAAGCCGCTTTTGATTGCGTCTGCTTGAGATTTGCCGCGTGCCACTTGAAGCGTGTTTAGAAAACCGAGGCGTAGTCGCCCAGCTCGATCTGTACCGACTTGATCCGCGTGTACTGCGCCAGCGAGCTGATGCCGTTCTCACGACCAACACCCGATTGCTTGTAACCGCCGACCGGCATTTGTGCCGCCGACTCGCCCCAGGCGTTGATCCAGCAGATACCGGCTTCCAACAGATGAATCACGCGGTGTGCGCGATTCAGGTCGCGAGTCACGATGCCTGCGGCCAGACCGAAGTCGGTGTCGTTGGCGCGGCGCACCACTTCTTCTTCGGTGTCGTAGCCGAGGATGCTCATTACCGGGCCGAAGATTTCTTCACGCACGATGGTCATGTCGTCGGTGCAGTCGGTGAACACGGTTGGCGCAACAAAAGCGCCCTTGTCGAACACACCACCGGTCAGACGATCACCGCCGCACAACAGGCGTGCGCCCTGCTCTTTGCCCTTGGCGATGTAGCCCAGCACGCTTTCCATATGCTCGAAGCTGACCAGCGGGCCGAAGTTGATGTTTTCGTCTTCCGGGTTACCGGCGCGAATACGCTTCACACGCTCAAGGATTTTCGCTTCGAACTCGGCTTTCAACGCGTTCGGTACAAACACACGAGTGCCGTTGGTGCAGACCTGGCCGGAGCTATAGAAGTTGGCCATCATTGCGATGTCGGCAGCACGGTCCAGATCAGCGTCGTCAAACACGATCAGCGGTGATTTGCCGCCCAGCTCCATGGTCACTTCCTTGAGCGACGAGCTCGAGGCGCTGGCCATGACTTTCTTGCCAGTGTCGGTGCCGCCGGTGAAGGAGACTTTCTCGATGCGCGGGTGCTCGGTGATCCAGGTACCGACTTCACGGCCGCTGCCGGTCAGCACGTTGAATACGCCGTTCGGTACGCCCGCTTCGGTGTAGATTTCTGCCAGCTTCAGGGTGGTCAGCGAAGTGACTTCACTCGGCTTGAAGATCATCGCGTTACCCGCGGCCAGCGCCGGGGCGGATTTCCACAGTGCGATCTGGATCGGGTAGTTCCAGGCGCCGATACCGGCCACCACACCCAGCGGCTCGCGGCGGGTGTACACGAATGAAGAGTCGCGCAGCGGAATCTGCTCACCTTCGATGGCGGGTACAAGACCGGCGTAGTATTCCAGCACGTCGGCACCGGTCACGATGTCCACGTAGCGGGTTTCGGAGATGGCCTTGCCGGTGTCCAGCGTTTCCAGAGCGGCCAGTTCATCGTTGCGCTCACGCAGGATGTCGACAGCACGGCGCAGGATGCGCGAACGCTCGACGGCGGTCATGGCCGCCCAGATCTTCTGGCCTTTTTCAGCAGCAACGACTGCGCGCTCGACGTCTTCCTTGCCGGCGCGCTGGATCTGCGCCAGTACTTCGCCGTTCGCCGGGTTGATGGCATCGAAGGTTTCAGTGTTGCTGGCATCGACGTAACCGCCATCGATGTAAAGTTTCTGCAGTTCAAAACGGGCCATAAAGTCCTCGCAAATTCAGTGGGGGGCGATGACTGATTTCAGTGTGCCGGGTTCGTTCGGCAACAGGCTTTTACAGTCGTTCGGTAAGGGGCTTCGAAAGCCTCAGCTCGCCGATTTCGCCAATTGGAAATCCATGTACTCGTAAGCGATCCGTTGCGCTTGCTCGGTGTCGAATGCATCGCCTGACAGCGCGCCTCTCAGCCACAGCCCATCTATCAGGGCAGCAAGCCCGCGGGCGGCGCTGCGTGCCTGTTCCAGTGGCAAGGTACGGCGGAACTGACAGCACAGGTTCGAATACAAACGGTGGTCGTTGATACGCTGCAATCGGTGCAGCGAAGGGTGATGCATGCTGGTCGCCCAGAAGGCCAGCCAGGTTTTCATGGCCGGGCCGCTGACCTGACTGGCGTCGAAGTTACCTTCGATGATCACTTGCAGATGAGCCCTTGGGCTGTCTTCGGTCAGCGCCTGCCGACGTTCGCGGACGTTCTGGATCAAGGCGTTCATCAGATGCCGCATCGTGGCGGCGATCAGGCCGTTCTTGTCCTGAAAATAGTGACTGATGATGCCGTTGGACACGCCCGCCAGTCGTGCGATCAGAGCAATGCTGGCGTCGCCCATACCGACCTGATCGACCGCAGTAAGCGTGGCCTGGATCAGTTGTTGGCGGCGGATGGGTTGCATTCCGACCTTGGGCATTGGCGCGATTCTCCCGGTTGTCTGCAATGATCGTTGTACCAAAACGGTGAGGCCAGTCTAAAGATTTTTTATTGAACGATCAATCAATAAAAATAATCGGCAGGTTTTCGCCGGCAAACGGCAAGCTGAAAAGCGCCTGAATGCGAGGGTTCTGGAGGATGCGTCAAGGCGCAGATTTGTGACGCGGAGCGTCACCCACGGCATTCCCACGCTGGAGCGTGAGGAACGATATCTCAACTATCGTGCTCAGCTTCATCCTCAACTATCGTGCGACGCTCCGCGTCGCATGCCGTTCTGGACGCTCTGCGTCCGGTCTTCAGCGCTGCGACAGTCAATCCTGCAAAACCACATCCGCCAGCTGATCAATCGCTTCCTGCCGCTCAGCCTGATTCGGTTTGGCGTGCGAGTTAAGTGTTGACCATTGCGGGTGGGCGCGGGCACGGGTGAGCGGCTCGGGGATTTTGCCTTTGCGCCAGGTTTTGTCCTGCGGGGTGGTCAATTCCATGCGGTGAATGGCCGCGTGGCCTCTCACTCCCAATGCCAGCAACAAGTGCCCCGAGACTGTCAGAAATTTTGTGTTCGGGCATAACATGTAGCTAGAGGTGCATGTATGCCGACCAAA
>NZ_LKBW01000049.1 GCF_002699855.1 Pseudomonas amygdali
CAGGATGCAGGCCGCCAAGGCAGCGTAAGTGGATAATTGTCCAACCTTCGGGGGGCATACCACTCCAGCGTGGGAATGCAGGTCGCGACGCTCTGCGTCGCAAGAGGACGCAGAGCATCCGGAACGGCATGCGACGCGGAGCGTCGCACGATAGTCAACGTACGCAACGGCATTCCGGCCCGAAACGTCGCACGATAGTGAGATGCTCGCGTCCGCTTTTGAGCTGTGTCAGGCATGCCCTTTCTGCGCCTTGGCGCGCATCTTTGCGCACATGATGGTCATTTCGTCATACATCGCCTGTGGCTGGTTGCGCTTCAGGTCCCAGGCCATTCGGCCTTCTTCGTGGGGCAGGATCATGAACTCGCCTGCGGCTACTTGCCTGAAGATGTAGTCGGCAATATCTGCGGCAGTGATCGGTGACTTCTCCAGCAGTCTGCCGATCTGCGCTTTCATGGCAGGCGTCGGGCCTCGAAACGAATCCAGCAAGTTGGTCTGAAAGAACGACGGACAAACCACATGCACGGCGACGCCCTGATCATGCACTTCAACCAGCAGGCTTTCGGAAAGTGCCACAACCCCTGCCTTGGCGACGTTGTAATTGCTCATCGCCGGGGCCTGCATCAACGCGGCCATCGACGCAATGTTGATGATTTTGCCTTTGCTGGCCTGCAACATAGGCAAAAACGCCTTGCAGCCTTTGACGACCCCCATCAGGTTGATCGCGATCTGCCAGTCCCAGTCTTCCAGCGACAGCTCGTTGAAGAAGCCACCCGATGCCACGCCCGCGTTGTTGACGATGATGTCGATGCCGCCCAGTCGCTCTTCACATGCCTGAGCAAACGCCGTGAGCTGACTGTAATCGCGAACATCGCAACGCTGAACGAACCCGTCACCACCCGCCTCGCGCACCAGCGTCAGGGTCTCCTGCAGACCGGCATCGTTGATGTCCGACAGCGCCAGCCGCCAGCCTTCACGCGCCCAGCGCAGTGCAATTTCACGACCCAGACCTGAGCCGGCGCCAGTAATCATGATGCGGTTTTGCATAGCCGAGTGCCTTGTGATGTGCAGGAGTTGCCTGAGTGTAATCACAGCCGGGGCCCTACAACCCCACCATCAAGGCGCTGAATGCCTGGAGCAAACCCGAAGCTCATGAATGCCGCACGCGTGATACGAAACGCATCAATAACAGGCCGTACACCGACACATTGACCAACAGCACAATGCCCCCCAGCCACAGCTGTATGCCCGGCGTAAGCCCGACAGGGTAGATCAGCGGAATCAGATAATGCTCGACGAAGCCGCCGTCATATCCTTGCTCACCGGCTGTGCGGCGCAGTGTGTTTTCCAGCGGTGTCAGTGGGCAGTACAGATGCAGAAACTCAACCGCAGCCCCCCACGCAACTGCCGGAACGTGTAGTAATGCCAGCCACGGCCTGCTCACTACCAGCAGACCGCCGAACAGCACGAATACGATGAACAGTAGATGAAACGCGACCACGGCATCTGCCGCCACTCGATAAAACATCTGCGCGCCCTCTGCTGGATTTCAATCAGATCATCTGTGCAAATCAGCGGAGAATTTTTACGCCATTTAGTTCAATTATTTTTAAGATCATTTCAGGCACTTTCCATCAACTAGACCCGAATTATTGTCGGACAAAAACACATCAAGTCCATGATTTTAATGATTTTTTAGATATGTAAGAAATTATTAAAAATAGATGAAACCTTTCCCGAGTGGCCATAGTCCGATGAGTCAAGCAGGCAAATTCAGTGCCGTTGGGTATGAAATTCTGTACTGCATCTGTTAACTAACTTAAATGAAAGAGGGAACTCATCATGGGCATCGGCACTATTCTTATCATCGTTCTGATTCTGTTGCTGGTTGGCGGTCTGCCGGTATTCCCGCACTCGCGCAGCTGGGGCTACGGTCCGTCGGGCATCATCGGTACTATCCTGGTGATCCTGCTGATTCTGGTATTGCTCGGCAAAATATAACCTGTTGCTTCAAGCAACAGGCAAAAGCCCCGCCTCTCCAGGCGGGGCTTTTTTATGGCCCATGAAAAAGCAGCCCGAAGGCTGCTTCATTTACTGCTTCAGCACTTAGTGCGAAACCGCACCGCTGGCACCCAGGCCTGTTTGTGACCGGACGAATTGCGGGTAGAACAAGGCGCGCTCGCCCTCTGCCGCTTTCGACTTGTCGGTGATGGAGAAGAACCAGATACCTACGAAGGCGATGGCGATAGAAAACAGCGCCGGGTATTCGTAAGGGAAAATGGCTTTCTCGTGATGCAGTATCTGCACCCAGATGGTTGGCCCCAGGATCATCAGCACCACGGCGCTGATCAGGCCCATCCAGCCACCAATCATGGCGCCACGGGTGGTCAGGTTTTTCCAGTACATGGAAAGCAGCAGGATCGGGAAGTTGCAGCTTGCAGCGACCGAGAACGCCAGACCCACCATGAACGCGATGTTCTGACTTTCGAAGGCAATACCCAGAAGGATCGCCACGACTGCCAGCGCAATGGTGGTGATTTTCGAGATACGGATCTCGTCTTTCTCGTTGGCCTTGCCCGCTTTGATCACGCTGGCATACAGGTCATGGGAGACCGCCGAAGCACCTGCCAGGGTCAGACCGGCAACCACTGCCAGAATGGTGGCGAAGGCGACTGCCGAGATGAAGCCCAGGAACAGGCTGCCACCGACAGCATCGGCCAGGTGAACCGCTGCCATGTTGTTACCGCCCAGCAAGGCACCCGCTGCATCCTTGAACGCCGGGTTGGTGCTGACCAGCAGGATCGCGCCAAAACCGATGATAAAGGTCAGGATGTAGAAGTAGCCGATGAAGCCGGTTGCGTACAGCACGGACTTGCGGGCTTCCTTGGCATCGCTCACGGTGAAGAAGCGCATCAGAATGTGCGGTAGGCCAGCAGTACCGAACATCAGCGCCAGACCCAGCGAGAACGCTGAAATCGGGTCTTTCACAAGACCGCCAGGGCTCATGATCGCTTCACCTTTAGGGTGAACCTTGATCGCCTCGGAGAACAGCATGTTGAAGTCGAAGTTAACGTGTTTCATAACCATCAGGGCCATGAACGACGCACCGGACAGCAACATGACCGCCTTGATGATCTGCACCCAGGTAGTGGCCAGCATGCCGCCGAACAATACGTAAAGGCACATCAGGATGCCGACCAGTACCACCGCAACCATGTAGTCCAGACCGAACAGCAGCTGGATCAGCTTGCCGGCACCGACAATTTGCGCAATCAGGTAGAACGCCACTACCACCAGCGAGCCGCAGGCGGACAAGGTGCGAATNTATTTACCCAGGTTACGCAAGCGTTCGGCGATCAGGAACAGAATGATCGGCCAGCCCACCAGAAAGCCGATCGAGTAGATCAGGCCGTCGTAGCCGGAGGTGTAGACCAGTGCGGAAATACCCAGAAAGGACGCTGCCGACATGTAATCACCGGCAATTGCCAGACCGTTCTGGAAACCGGTGATCTTGCCGCCTGCCGAGTAGTAGTCCGACGCGGTCTTGTTCTTTTTCGACGCCCAGTAGGTGATGTACAGCGTGAAGGCGACGAATACCACGAACATGACAATCGCGGCGATGTTAAGGGGTTGCTTCTGCACGGCGCCCGTCAATGCGTCTGCCGCCCAGAGAGTCGGCGCGAATGTGGCCAGGCCAAGTGCTGCTGATAGGCGCCGGATCATTGCTGAGCCTCCTTCAGGATGGCGTTGTTCAGATCATCGAATTCACCATTGGCACGGCGAACATAGATGGCGGTCAGCACAAACGCGGAGAGGATCAGCCCTACGCCTATCGGCATTCCCCAGGTAATGGTTGAAGTCGGGCTCAACTTGGCTCCCAGAATATGGGGTCCGTACGCAATCAAAAGAATAAAGGCCGCATACAGGCCAAGCATGATCGCCGAGAGAATCCAGGCGAACCGCTCTCTTTTGGATACCAGCTCCTTGAAACGCGGGCTGTTTTGAATCGAGAGGTAAATGCTGTCGTTCATTGTTTTTGTCCTCGCAGCACAGATGAGATGTCACGTAACGCACTTTAGTCGGGTCCGGCGCGCACTCCAGACGACCTTAGTATTAGAACGACACTAGCCGCAGATGAACCTCTTTGCACGGCACAGGTCCGCCACAAGTCAGCCTGTGCAGAAAATACCGTAATCCAGAAAAGGCAAAGGCCGTCTGGCGATGGCACCAGACGGCCTTGAAACGGCTTTTGCAGAGGGCTGCAGAACTATTTAGCGGTCCATGCGGCGACCCGATCCGGGTGCTTGGCTACCCAGTCCTTGGCAGCGGCTTCAGGTTTGGCACCGTCCTGAATCGCCAGCATCACTTCACCGATTTCATCCTTGGATGCCCACTGGAATTTTTTCAGAAAGGCCACGACCTCGGGGGCTTTTTTCTCCAGGCCAAGGCTGGCGACGTTGTCGACGGTTTCAGCTGCACCGTAAACGCCTTTAGGGTCTTCCAGGAAACGCAGTTTCCACTTGGCGAACATCCAGTGCGGCACCCAGCCGGTGACGACGATGGCTTTCTGCGCTTTCTCCGCACGAGTCAGTTCGGCAATCATGCCTGCTCCGGAACTCCCCTGCAGTTTGTAGCCGTCCAGACCGTAGTCCTTGATGGCCTGGTCCGTCTTGAGCATGCCCCCTGAACCTGCATCGATCCCGGTGATCTTCTTGTTGAAGGAAGCATCGGTCTTGAGGTCTTCGATGGTCTTGGCTTTCACGTATTCAGGCACGATCAGGCCGATCTTGGCGTCCTTGAAGTTGGGCCCGTAGTTGACGACCTGATCCTTGTACTTGGTGTAATACTCGCCGTGGGTGCCCGGAAGCCAGGCAGACAACATCAGGTCGAGCTTGTCGGTGGCCACGGCCTGCCACATGATCCCGGCCGCGACCGATTGCAGTTTGACGTCGTAGCCAAGCTTCTGCTTGATCACTTCGGAAGCCACGAAGGTGGTGGCGACGCTGTCGGACCAGCCTTCCACATAGCCGATGGTCAGGGTCTTGGTTTCAGCAATCGCCAGCGTGGAGCTGACAGCAAGCACCAGAGCGGCACCCGCCCCCAGTATTTTTCGCATCATCATTGTCGCTTCCCCGGAAGTCTGCACCGACGGTTGTCGGGCTTCGTCAACGTTGTTTTCAAGCGCACACCCACGCTTGGCTCTCATCGTCATACACACGTTGCTTGTGATGCTGGCTGAAGGCCGTGGGAGCGAACTTGTTCGCGAAGGCTGTATCTCAGACGATGCATATTCAGAGATTGTACCGGCCCTTTCGCGAACAAGTTCGCTCCCACGCCCTGCGGTCAGAAGCTTGAAAGCATCACTTCCCGGGCTCTCCGGGGCTGATGTATAACGCTGAGCGTCCAGTTTCGGGGCACGCTGCGCTCTGATCGCCGCCACGCGCAGTGACACGCAGCAAATTGCCACCGTCATCATCAACCTGCCGGGCAAGCAGACATGCTCTGGCTACGACACTCGGGCAACGGGAAACGACAACATGCAGTCATCAGCGACAAGCGCTGCTGAAAAACGTCTCAGCCTGCTCGTTTTATAAAAGGAAACAGGATGTGTTACCGCCGACTCACATCCACCGACCCGAACGGGTAACACGGGAACAGTTTTTCCAGCGCAGCCCACTCACCTCTTCCCGCAGAACAGCTAAATCGTTGTTTTAAAAGCACTTTGAAAAGTTGGCACAGCTTCTGCTATCTCTCTTGTACAACAAAAACAAGAAACGAAGCGGCAAACCAATAAAAACAAGACGTAACGGCTCTGACATAACAAGAACAAAACGGACAGAGGCGCAGCTAACAGATTTTTTTGGAGTGGATCAGCTTTACAGGGACCTTTCGGTGAAAGGCCTCGCGACCGGACAGAGAGCAATAAAACTACCTTCAGGTAGCTCCCGAACCGGTGGGATCACGATGTTGTGCAGACAGGTGATTAAAGCGAGTCAGCGCTCAAAAAAATACGTTTGCTCTTGACCCCGAATGGGGGTCGCCCAACAACGCTGTAAAGGGACTGGCCGCCAACAACAATAACAGGCCGCCCTACAACAATAAAAAGAGCAGGTAAAACACATTGGAGGAGAGCTACGGCTCTCCTTTGTGTTTTTCGTCCCCAGGAAGCTGCAGCGTAGCGGCATGTAGCGGCAGTCAGTCCCCCGCCTGTATGGTCAAACCGAGCCAATCTACGTCGCCTGCGAAAAATAAACCGCATAACTGCATTGCAAAATCCAAAGAACGTGTATTGTTCCGTCATAATTTACACGGTTAACCGGTGGATGCGGCACTTTGGCACTACACCTTGGTCATAGCCTGCGTATCTCATCAGCACTTCTTTCCCAAGGGATTTAGTCATGCTCCGTTTTCTGCGCTTCGCTACCGTTATAGGTGGCTTGTGTTTAAGTGCGTCCGCTCTGGCAACCACCGTCGACTCTGCCACCTATGGCTACCCGCTGACTAATCCGTTTGAAGCGACCATTGCGACCACACCGCCCGATCTGCGCCCCGATCTGCCTGACGATGAAGACATCGATCAGGACGTCTACACCCTGAACCTGCACCCCGAGCGCGAGTTCACCCTGCCGGACAACTTCTGGGCGGTAAAAAAGCTGCACTATCGCCTGGCGAAGCAGGACCACGCGGCCCCGCTGATCTTCCTGATCGCCGGCACCGGTGCGCCGTATAACAGCACCATCAATGAATTCCTGAAAAAACTCTATTACGGCGCGGGCTACCACGTGGTGCAGCTGTCTTCGCCCACCAGCTATGACTTCATGAGCTCGGCCTCGCGCTTTGCCACTCCTGGTGTCTCCACCGACGACGCAGAAGACATTTATCGCGTCATGCAGGCCATTCGTGCCCAGCAGGCGCAACTGCCGGTGACCGACTATTACCTGACCGGTTACAGCCTCGGCGCACTGAATGCCGCCTTCGTCAGCAAACTGGATGAAACCCGCCGCAGCTTCAACTTCAAGAAAGTGCTGCTGCTCAACCCGCCGGTCAACCTTTACACCTCGATCAGCAACCTCGACAAACTGGTGCAGACCAACGTCAAGGGCATCAACAACACCACCACGTTCTACGAGCTGGTGCTGGCCAAGCTGACCCGTTACTTCCGGCAAAAGGGTTACATCGACCTCAACGATGCACTGCTGTTCGACTTTCAGCAGTCCAAGCAGCACCTGACCAATGAGCAGATGGCGATGCTGATCGGTACCTCGTTCCGCTTCTCGTCGGCCGACATCGCGTTCACCTCGGACCTGATCAACCGCCGCGGTCTGATCACGCCACCGAAATTCCCTATCTCTGAAGGCACCAGCCTGACGCCGTTCCTCAAGCGTGCCCTGCAATGCGACTTCGATTGCTACCTGACCGAACAGGTCATTCCGATGTGGCGCGCCCGCACTGACGGCGGTAGCCTGCTGCAACTGGTCGACCAGGTCAGTCTTTACGCACTCAAGGATTATCTGCACAGCAACACCAAGATTGCCGTCATGCACAACGCTGACGATGTGATTCTGGGCTCGGGTGATCTGGGCTTCCTGCGCAAGACCTTCGGGGATCGTCTGACCGTTTATCCGTACGGCGGGCATTGCGGCAACCTTAATTACCGCGTCAACACCGACGCCATGCTGGAGTTTTTCCGTGGCTAAACGTCTTTTACTTCTTGCCGCTCTGCTCTGTGCCGGCACAGTCCAGGCCGCTGACGCGGATACCAGCAACAAGGCTCAACACCCGGCCACTGTGGCCCGTCAGACCGATGCTGACGGTTTCACCCAGCCGCTGAAGTCGCTGCAATTCAACCCGGGGCTGGATCAGCGTGAATTCGAGCGCGCCTCCATTAACGCGCTGGAAGTCTACGACCCGCTGGAATCCTGGAACCGTCGGGTGTACCACTTCAACTACCGCTTTGATGAATGGGTGTTCCTGCCGGTCGTGGACGGCTATCGCTATATCACACCCGGCTTCGTGCGCAGCGGCGTGAGCAACTTTTTCAGCAACCTGGGGGACGTCTCCAACCTGCTGAACAGCCTGCTGCAGTTCAAGGGTGAGCGTTCGCTGGACACAACCGGTCGTCTGCTGCTCAACACCACCATCGGCATCGCCGGTCTTTGGGACCCGGCGACCATGATGGGCCTGCCGCGCCAGAGCGAAGACTTCGGCCAGACGCTGGGCTTTTATGGTGTTCCTGCCGGCCCTTATCTGGTGTTGCCATTGTTCGGTCCATCGAACCTGCGTGACACGGGCGGTATGCTGTTTGACTACACGGCTGAAAACCAGATCAACTTCCTGAACGTTGCCGAAGTCAGCGACGACCATCCGGAAATCACCGTGCTGCGTGCGATTGATCGCCGGTATGTCACCAGCTTCCGTTATGGCCAGCTGAACTCGCCATTCGAGTACGAGAAAGTGCGTTACGTCTATACCGAGTCGCGCAAACTGCAGATCGCCGAGTAAGCGAAACGCAATAAAGGACGGCCAGCCGGAGTGATCCTGCTGGCCGTTTTTATGGGCACTTTTACCTGCCGGGCCACTCACATTCCTCGGGCACACAGGCCTTCATTTACTCGATCCATTTAACAGACAAAAAAGGAATTTCCATGCGGTCTTTCGGTTTCAAGGCAATCGTTGTGTGTGTCGCACTGGCAGCCTGCCAGAGCATGGTCAGCGTTCAGGCCGCGACCAAGCCCCAGGCCGCCGCGCCTGCTGCCGCTGCGGTACAAAAGGCTTCGCTGCTGGGTGGCAAATTGACGTTTACCATTCCTGCGGGCTACGTGCAGGGCGAGATGCCCGAGATTGACGCGAAGGCCAAGGCTCAGGGGGTGACGGGTGCGCTCTACACCAATGCCGCTGAAAAGCGCGTGCTAATCGTTACCGAGACGCCTATGCCAATGGGCGTGCAGGCCAGCGACAACGACGGCGTAGTGCTTGATGGCCTGGTCACCGGGATACTTGCCCAGCAGAGTACCGGCTACAAAGACTTCAAAAAGCTGGGTGACAAGAAGATCGTCAAGAAGAACGGTCTGGGTGTACGGCAGCTGGATACCTCCGCGACCATGAGCGACGCCCAGGTTCTGAGCACATCGATCATTGCCGCTTCGGGTGCCCGCGCAGCCGTGCTCAACGTGGTCTCCAACGCGAAAAACCCGAAGGAACACGCAGCGCTGGTGAAGGCCGTCATAGGCGAATGATTCGAGCATCGGGTGGCTCTGACCAGTATGGCTTAATCCACCCGCAACGCCTCTGACAGTCGCTCAACCAGCGCCTGCACCTTGGGCAATGACTCGCGGTTGCGCGGCCAGGCCAGATGCAGCGCCAAACCGTCAGTGGCCAGTTGTGGAAGGATCTCCACCAACTCGCCACGCTGCAACTGCTCCCTGATCAGCCAGGTCGCCAGCTGCGCAATGCCCCACGCCGAAGTCACCGCAGCCACCTGGGCTTCGCCGTTGCCGATAACCAGCCGCGCTTCGACAGCGCGAGCCTCACGCTGCCCTTGGTCGTCAACAAACAACCAAGGGCTGGTGCTGCCATCGCCACGACCAAACAGAATACATGCGTGACTGGCAAGGTCCTCGAACGTCGTCGGTACGCCGTGGCGCTCCAGATAAGCCGGTGCAGCACAAAAGATCACCCGCTCGGTGCCCAGGTAACGGTGCGCCACGCCCGCTGGCCAGACAGGCGGACCGCCGATGCGCACGGCCAGGTCGATACCTTCCTCAAGAATGTCAACGAAACGATCAGTGAAGGTTATCCGCGGGCGCAGCTTGTGATGCTGCCCGGTGAAGGCGAGGATCAGCGGTAGCGCGTGCAAACGACCAAAGGTCGCAGGCAGATCGATACGCAGTTGTCCGGCGGGTTCTGTACGCTGCGCCGCCAGCGCGGTTTCGGCAGCCTCCAGGTCGGCAAGCATGCGCGTGCATACCGCATGATAGGCCGCACCCTCCTCGGTCAACGCCAGACTGCGGGTAGTGCGCTCGAACAGACGCATGCCCAGGCGGCTTTCCAGGCGTGCAACGCTTTTGCTGACTGCGGAATTAGTCAGACTCAAGCGGTCAGCGGCTGCCGTAAAGCTCCCAGCATTGGCAACGGCGACAAACGTTTCGATGCCCTTGAGGCGGTCAGTGGACAGCACATGGAAGACCAATTAGTGAATTTAAGTCCACAATGTACGGAATATTTGCCAAAGATAGGAATCATTTTCTGCAATAAGCTGGCGAACTTATTTTTTATGGGTTCGTATCATGCCGTCTCTGGAAACTGCCGCCTCCGGCACCAAGAGCGAAAGCTCGACCGGTGCTGGCTTGTCCATCGCGATCCTGGCGCTGGCTGGCTTCGTAATCGTTACCACCGAATTTCTCATCATAGGACTGCTGCCTTCACTGGCCCGCGATCTGGGAATTTCCATTTCTACTGCCGGTTTGCTGGTCACGCTATTCGCCTTCACGGTGATGCTGTTTGGCCCGCCGCTGACAGCCATGCTTTCGCACCTGGACCGCAAGCGTACGTTCATCGTCATCCTGCTGATTTTCGCGGCCTCCAACGCTCTGGCTGCGGTGTCGAGCAACATCTGGGTGCTGGCACTGGCGCGATTCATTCCAGCATTGGCGTTGCCGGTGTTCTGGGGCACCGCCAGTGAAACCGCAAGCCTGCTGGCCGGACCGAAGCGCGCTGGCAAGGCTGTGGCGCAGGTCTACCTCGGTATCTCTGCAGCCATGCTGTTCGGCATCCCGCTGGGCACAGTATTTGCCGATGCAGTGGGCTGGCGCGGCGCGTTCTGGGCGCTGACGCTGCTGTCTGCATTAATAGCAGTGCTGCTGGCGTTGTCGATGCCACGTATTGAACCTACCGCAAAGGTAGGCCTCGCCGAGCAGGCAAAAATCCTGCGAGATCCGCTGTTCCTCGCCAACCTGCTACTGTCCATTTTGCTGTTCACTGCCATGTTTGGCGCCTACACCTACCTGGCAGATACGCTGGAACGCATCGCAGGTATCGAGTCGGCTCAAGTAGGTTGGTGGTTAATGGGCTTTGGTGCAGTCGGCCTGATCGGCAATGCGTTGGGTGGCCGGTATGTGGACCGCAGCCCGCTGGGCTCAACCATGGTGTTTGCGCTGCTGCTGGCGCTGGGCATGACCGCAAGCGTACCTGCCGCAGGCTCGATGCCGTTACTGGCCGTGGTGCTGGTGATTTGGGGTATTGCCCACACAGCGTTGTTCCCTATCTGTCAGATCAGGGTGATGAAAGCGGCACCGCAGGCCCAGGCACTGGCAGGAACCTTGAACGTCTCGGCCGCCAACGCAGGTATAGGTCTGGGATCGATCATCGGCGGTCTGACCATTGAGCATCTGGGCCTGAATGCAGTTGGATATGTCGCAGCCGTCGTTGCATTGCTGGCCATTGCTGTCGCCTGGATGACCGGGATTCAGAAAAACAAGACAGCCGCATAACCTGGCACGGCTCGATTAGCCGGATGTCACCGGGGCAGTACTTTTGCAAAGACGCAACTACACTGCCCGGTTATTCCAGTGTGCCGCTGCTTGTATGTTTCGTCATATTTTTGAACCTGTTTCCTGGCTGTTTTTGTCAGTTAATTGACTCAGGAACATGCAAGCCTTCCCAATGTGCAGCTAATTGACACAGCACTGCAAAATGCTCTTCCCATGACACTGTCGAACGCTCAAACTCCAGCCTTTCGGTCAAGGAGTCATGGTTTCTGACCGATTCAAGACGTTATGTCCGGTAAGGAACTATGAGCTCATATCACCGCAAGGGACTGGCATTCGCCAAGCGGATCTACGCGCCGAGATCTCTCGGTGTCAGCGTTGGCTTTATTACTGTCGCTGTGTCTTTGTATTACGTGAATGCCGCACACTGGCTTTGGACGCTGGCACTGCTCAATGCCTTGGTCTGGCCACATGTTGCTTACCAGATTGCGAAAAAGTCGCGCGAACCCTATCAGGCTGAATGGCGCAATCTGCTCTTCGATTCGCTGATGGGCGGGTTCTGGATTGGCGCGATGGGCTTCAGTGCCGTTCCCGGCGTTACGGTCATCGCGATGATGGCCATGCATAACATGGCTGCTGCCGGGCCACGCCTGATGCTGCAAGGCTTGTGCGCACAGGCATTGGGTGTACTGATCTCGCTGGCGTTGCTCAACCCTGCTGTCAATCTGCATGGCAACATGGCACAGATCTACGCCTGCCTTCCCGTACTGGTGATTTACCCTATTTTCATCGGCTGGATGAGCCATCAGGTCACCCTGAAGCTCTGGGAGCATCGCAACATCCTGCGCAAAATAAGCCGCACCGACAGCCTCACTGGACTGCTCAATCATGGCGCATGGAAAGACCTGCTTGATCTGGAGTACGTAAAAAGCCAGAACCAGCATCAGCAGTGCGTTATCGCACTGATCGACATTGATCATTTCAAAGTCATCAACGATACCTATGGCCACCTCATGGGCGACACAGTGCTGCAGAACATCAGCGAAGCACTGATGGAAAACCTGCGGGACTCGGATTTGATCGGACGTTGTGTCGGAGATGAGTTCTGCGTCATTCTGCCGGACACCCGCTTGTTTCAAGCGAGGGAAATCCTGGAGCGCACGCGTCTGGCGATAGATGAAATGAGCTACTCTTTGCAGCGCGATCTCAAGGTCAGCCTGAGTATCGGCATAGCCGCCTATTCTCCTGAACTGCCGGATGCTTCATCCTGGTTGCACGAAGCAGACAAGGCGCTGTACCTCGCCAAAAGCACCGGTCGCAACTGCGTGGCCAGCGCTCAGGATATGCCGTCAGAGCTCCAGCCACTGAGTGTCGATGCCTGACCGGTCAACGCCGGTTCTTGAACAGAACGTCAAACAGGGATGAGAAGTTCTTGATGCCCATTGCCTTCATGAACGAGTTGCGCATGTCTTCTCGCAGGCTTTCCAGGGTGATTTCCTTGGGTTTTGTGGTTTTTTGAGCGGGGATGCCGGTTTCCCGAATGTCACCCTCGCCAAGGGCGTACTTTTCCTTTGACAGAGTTCTAATGTAGTCGTTTTTCTGGCTTTTATAGGTAGCATAGTCAGGTCCAAGTTGCTGGTCCCTTTCCCCCGACGTCGAAAAACGATTGATGACTTTTTCCATGAACTCAAAGTGGTTGTGACCAAGGGCACTGAACCGCCCCGGGTTTCTCGGAGACCCTTTTGTTTGAGTCATGCCACCTGGGCAGACTCGG
>NZ_LKBW01000050.1 GCF_002699855.1 Pseudomonas amygdali
CACAATATTCTTTCACGGCTGCGAGTTTTGCCTGCACTGTATATTTACCCATGACGCCTCCAAAGGTTGCGTCCAACCTTCGGGGGTCATACCACTCCAGCGTGGGAATGCAGTGCGTGACGCTCTGTGTCACAGATCTACGCTGCGCCGCACGCTCAAGATCGGACGCAGAGCGTCCAGAACGGCATGCGAGGCGGAGCGCACGATAATCAAGCGGAGCGTCGGCCTGCTTCAGTCAACCGTCACGCCCAGTTCGGTCAGGCGTTTGAGCAGCGCATCTTCGTCCAGTACGGTCAGCCCCAGCTCGTTGGCCTTGGTCAGTTTCGAGCCTGCACCGGGGCCTGCAACCACGGTGTGGGTCTTGGCCGAGACCGAGCCGGAGACTTTGGCACCAAGGCTTTCGAGTTTTTCCTTGGCGACGTCACGACTCATGCGCTCCAGCGAACCCGTCAGCACCCAGGTCTGCCCGGCCAGCGGCAGGCCTTCGACGGTTTTTTTCTCGCTGCGCCAGTGCATGCCGAAGTCTTTGAGCTGGGCTTCTATGGCGCGGGCACGCTCGGCATGTGCGCTGTCGTCGAAGAAATCACGGACTGATTTGGCCTGCTTCTCCGGCAGCGTCTGGCGTATGTCCAGCCAATCGGCGCTGATGATGGCCTCCAGCGTGCCGAATCTGTCAGCCAGTTTTTGTGCAGCGCCCGGCCCTACCGACGGGATATGTAATTTGTCGATCAGCCCTTCAAGCGTAGTGCTGGCCGCAAACTCGGCGCCCAACTCGCCCTGGTCCTGCAATTGCAGTCCACATTCGCCCAACAGCGCATCAATGACGTTACGGTTGTGCTCGTCTTCGAAGAAGCTGTGAATTTCGTAGGCGACTTCCAGACCGACATCCGGCAGGTACGTCAGGACTTCCGGCAATGCCTGTTTGACTCGGTCCAGGGACGCCAGCGAACGCGCCAGCACCTTGGCCGTCTCTTCTCCCACATCAGGAATGCCCAGGGCATAGATGAAGCGCGCCAAGGTCGGCTGTCGGCTGTCGGCAATCGCCTTGAGCAGCTTGTTGCTGGAAATTTCGGCAAAGCCTTCCAGGTCGATGATTTGTTCGTATTTCAACTTGTACAAGTCGGCAGGCGAGCCAATGAGTTTTTCATCGACCAGTTGCTCGATGGTCTTGTCGCCCAACCCTTCAATGTCCATCGCACGACGTGACACATAGTGGATGATCGCCTGCTTGAGTTGCGCACCGCAGGCCAGACGCCCGACGCAGCGATACACCGCACCTTCGGTGACGGTTTCCTTGCCCTTGCTGCGTTTGATCAACTGCGTGCGCTCGACATGCGAGCCGCACACCGGGCAGGTCTGTGGAACCTGCACCGCCCTGGCATTCTCGGAGCGGCGCTCGGCAACCACCTGCACCACCTGCGGAATCACGTCACCGGCACGACGGATGATCACCGTGTCGCCAATCATCAAGCCGAGCCGCGCCACTTCATCCATGTTGTGCAGCGTGGCGTTGGCGACCATGACACCAGCCACCTTGACCGGCTTGAGGCGCGCGACCGGCGTTACCGCACCGGTACGGCCTACCTGGAACTCGACATCCAGCAACTCGGTCAGCTCTTCCATGGCCGGGAATTTATGGGCGATCGCCCAGCGTGGCTCGCGGGCGCGAAAGCCCAGTTCGCGCTGCGCAGCCAGGTTGTTGACCTTGAACACCACACCATCGATCTCGTAGCTCAGCGTCAGGCGCCGCTCACCGATATCGCGGTAATAGTCCAGACACTCCTCGACGCCATTCGCCAGCTTCAGCTCGTGACTGACCGGCATGCCCCATTTTTTCAACGTTTCAAGCACACCGATGTGAGTGTCGGCGATTTCCGCCGAAGTCTGCCCCAGGCCATAGCAGCAGAATTCCAGCGGACGATTGGCAGTGATTTTCGAGTCCAGCTGGCGCAGGCTGCCCGCCGCTGCATTGCGCGGGTTGGCGAAGGTTTTGCCGCCGATTTCCAGCTGGCTGGCGTTGAGCCGCTCGAAACCTGCCTTGGACATGAACACTTCGCCGCGCACTTCCAGCACATCCGGCCAGTCTTTGCCTTTCAGCTTGAGCGGGATGTTGCGCACGGTGCGTACATTGACGCTGATGTCTTCGCCGGTGGTGCCGTCGCCGCGCGTCGCCCCCCGCACCAGCGCGCCGTCGCGATACAGCAGGCTGACTGCCAGACCGTCCAGCTTGGGCTCGCAGCTGTACTGCACCTTGCTGCCCGCACCAAACAGGTCCCCGGCAGGCAAATCCAGCCCTTCGGTTACCCGCCGGTCAAACTCGAGCATGTCGCTTTCTTCGAAAGCGTTACCCAGGCTGAGCATCGGCATTTCGTGTCGCACTTGGGTGAACGCCGACAAAGCGGCACTGCCAACCCGTTGCGTCGGCGAATCCGGCGTGACCAGATGCGGGTTTTCTGCCTCAAGGGCCTTGAGTTCGTGAAACAGGCGGTCGTACTCGACATCCGGGATGCTGGGCTCATCCAGCACGTGATAGCGGTAGTTGTGCTCATCCAGCTCTGCACGCAGTTCCAGGATTCGGGTTTCGACGGCCTTCATACGGTGTTCTCTCAAAAAGCAAAAGAGCAGCCGAGGCTGCTCAATCTGTTGGCTCTGATCTGTTCAAGCCCAGGTCCCGAAAAGGCCTGCCGGAGCATGCTCCTGATCGGGACGTGGACAAGGATTCGCTTAACCGCGACGCTGGGTCAACGCACGGCGCTCGAATTCAACGATGCGCTGACGGTAATGCTCGATGGTTTGCGCGGTCATGACGCTGCGCTGATCATCCTTCAGTTCGCCATCCAGCTCGTGAGCCAGCTTGCGGGCTGCGGCAACCATGACGTCGAAGGCCTGCTTGGGATGACGCGGGCCTGGCAAACCAAGGAAGAAGCTCACGGCACGGGTGCTGAAATGGTCGATATCGTCCAGATCGAACACGCCGGGCTTGACCGCATTGGCCATCGAGAACAGCACTTCGCCGTTGCCTGCCATGCTTTCGTGACGGTGGAAAATATCCATCTCGCCAAAACGCAGACCGCTTTCCAGAATGTTCTGCAACAACGCAGGGCCCTTGAAGCCGCCTTCACTGCGCGAAATCACGCTGATGACCAGCACTTCCTCAACCGGAGGCAGGTCCTTGTCCTCAGTGATGCGCTGGGCAGGCTTGTCGTCCGGGAAGTCATCGTCACGCCCGGTGAACAGGCTCGGGCCGTCCAGATCCAGATTCAGGTCACCCTGCTGTGGTTCATCCTTGCGCTTCTTGTCGCTGTTGCCACGCTTGTCACTGTTGCTGCGCTTGCCCTCACGCGGGCTGGCGCTTATCGACGGCAAATCATGCTCATCGAGCTGCGGCTCCTTGTGGGTGTCCAGCACACGGGGCGGCCCGAGCACTTCGGCCGACGTGGCTTCCTCCTCATCCGGAAGATTGGAGAAGCTTCGATCCAGCCTGAATTTCAACTTACCTTTGCTGCCGCGCATACGGCGCCAGCCATCAAAAAGAATACCGGCAATGACTATTATGCCGATGACGATCAGCCACTCGCGCAGACCGATTTCCATGTAATCCAGTGCCTCTAATGAAGAAATCTGAAAATAAGGGCCTAAACCCCTTTAATACGTGGTGCCAAGTCTATGTTCTGACTGGCAATTTGCCCACGCGAAAATAAAAAGTGGTCACTAAACTAGCACGACCAAAGGTAACTTTACACCGTCTGTTACGTCTCTTCGCCGCCCAAAGTGCCATCTATCACACAAACGTCAAATTTTCAGGCACTTGCGCAACGATTTCCCGACTGAATCAAGCCAGAACTCAGGCATCCACAAGCGCCATCGCCTGCTCTACATCCACCGCTACCAGCCGCGAACAGCCTGGTTCATGCATCGTCACCCCCATCAATTGGTCAGCCATTTCCATGGCGATCTTGTTGTGGGTGATGTAGATGAACTGAACAGTTTGTGACATTTCTTTCACCAACCGCGCATAGCGACCCACGTTAGCGTCATCCAGTGGCGCATCCACCTCATCAAGCATGCAAAACGGCGCAGGATTGAGTTTGAAAATGGCAAAAACCAGCGCCAGGGCAGTCAAGGCTTTTTCCCCACCCGACAGCAGATGAATGGTGCTGTTCTTCTTGCCGGGAGGGCGCGCCATGATTGTCACCCCTGTATCGAGTAAATCTTCGCCCGTCAGTTCCAAATAAGCGGAGCCACCACCGAAAACTTTTGGGAAAAGTGCCTGAATTCCGCTATTTATCTGATCGAAGGTATCTTTGAAGCGGTTTCGGGTTTCTTTATCGATCTTGCGGATGACGTTTTCCAACGTGTCGAGTGCTTCCACCAGATCAGCATCCTGCGCATCCAGATAACGCTTGCGTTCGGATTGCTGCTGGTACTCGTCAATGGCGGCAAGGTTGATCGCCCCCAGACGCTGAATACGCCCGGCGATGCTCTCCAGTTGCTGCTCGGCCGCCTGCTCGCTGGCATCAGGGGTCAACGTGGCGAGCACGCCGTGCAGGTCGTAGCCGTCCTCGTGCAATTGGTCCTGCAACGCCGTGCGGCGCACCGTCAGCGACTGCCATTCCAGACGTTGCTGCTCAAGCTGACCGCGCAGCAGTTGCGACTGCTGTTCGGCCTGGGTCCGGCGCTTTTCGGCTTCACGCAATTCGCGGTCAGCGTCTTCGAGGGCGTTCTTGGCGATGCGCATTTCATCATCGACCACCATGCGCCGCTCCAGCAGCTCTTCAAGCTTGAGGCGCAGCTCTTCAAGCGGTGCCTCGCCCTCCTCCAGATTCAGACTCAGTTGCTCGCGTTTTTCGGTCAGCCTTTCGGACTGCATGCGCAGGCGTTCCAACGCCTGCCGCGTCGAATCGTACTGCGCCTTGAGCGAGCCCAGACGCACCGCCAGTTGATGACTGTGATCCTTGTGCTGCCGAGCATCCTGGCGAATCCTATCCAGACGCTCACGCAGCGCATCACGCTGCGCCTGAAGCACTTCGCGCTGTTCGGTATCCTGCTCCATGCTGTCCAGTGCATCCTGCAATTGCAGGCGCGATTCGCCGAGGTGCTCGTGCTCGACAGCGCGTTGCTCGCCCAGCTCGGCCAGCTCTTCGTCCAGACGAGTACGACGCAGGGTCAACTGCTCGACCTTGACCCTGACCGCCGACAGTTGCGCCTTCAACTCGCTTTGCTGACGGGTTTCGTCCTGCACGCGGCGGCGCAGTTGCTCGCGGGCTTCTTCCTGCTGCGATTGTTGCTCGCGCAGCACCAGCAATTGCTCTTCAAGCGTAGCCAGCGTCGCTTCGCGCTCATCACGCTCCAGACCCAGCCTTTGTAACTCCTGCCCCCGCGCCAGCACGCCACTCTGCGCCTCGCTGGCACGTCGCACACGTAAAAAGTGCCGACCGACCCAATAGCCGTCACGGCTGATCAGGCTTTGTCCGGCGCTGAGTTGCGCACGTCGCGCCAGCGCTTCGTCCAGATCCTCGACCGGAATCACCTGGCCCAGCCAGGCGGACAGATCAACCGTACTGTCCACTTTCTCCAGCAGGCTGCCAGGCACCCGCACTGTATCGGCACCTGCGCTGAGCAAGCGCAGATCGCCCTGCTGGAAGTTCGCCAGATCAAGCGCGTCGAAGTCATCCACCAGCACAGCCTGCAAATCCGCGCCGAGCACGGTCTCCACGGCCAGCTCCCAGCCCGCTTCGACACTCAGCCCCTCGGCCAGACGCGGGCGTTCGGCCAATTGCTGATCGCGCAGCCATTCGGCGGTGCCGGTGTCCGGGTCAAGCGCCGCCTGTTGCAGCGCTTCCAGGGAAGCCAAACGCCCGTTGAGACGTTGCAGCTCGCCCTGCGCCTGCTGTTGCGCCTGGCTGGCCTGCTGCAGAGCTTCACGCAATTGCTCAAGACGCTCGACCGCCTGCTCTTCGCCTGCGTGCAGCTCTTCAAGGGTCATATCACGGGTGGCGAGGTCTTCGCTCAGTTCCAGAATGGCCGCATCTTCAGGATCGGCGGCCAGCAACTGACGCTCTTCGGCCAGACGCCGCTGGCGTTCGGCCAGGCGTTCGATGCTTTGTTCAAGTTGCTGAATGCGCGACTGCTGGACCTGCGCCTGGCGCTGTGGCTCGGCGGATTGCTGATTGAAGACGTCCCACTTCTCCTGCCAGCCCTGCATGGCCGCTTCGGCGTCTTCCAGGGCAATGGCCGACTCTTCGGCGGCCGCGCTGGTCATTTCCTGCTCGGGCTCAAGCATCTCTAGCTCTTCGCCCAGGGTGGCAAGCAAGGTGGTGTCGTGGCCGAGATGGGATTCGGTTTCCTGGCGGGCGCGCTCTGCTTCGCGCAGGTCGTCCTGCAATTGACGCAGCCGCTGCTGACCGTGCTGGATGCTCTGCTCGACGCGGGCGATGTCGCCACCGACCGAATAAAAACGGCCCTGCACCAGGTTGAAGCGTTCGGACAGATCATGATGGCCGTCGCGCAGCCTTTCGATGCTGGCATCGGCGCTGCGCTGATCAGCCACCAGCGCTTCAAAACCGATCTCCTGATTGCCGATCACTGCCTCGCGCTGCCCCACCAGATCATTCAGCGCCTGCCAGCGCAGGGCCGACAGTTGCGCCTTCAACTGGCGTTCTTCGGCCTTGTATTCCTGATACTTCTCGGCGGCCTGGGCCTGCCGGTGCAGACGCTCCAACTGACGCTCGAGTTCTTCCCGAAGGTCAGTCAGGCGCGCCAGGTTCTCGTGGGTGCGGCGAATACGGTTTTCGGTTTCCCGACGGCGCTCCTTGTATTTGGAGATCCCGGCGGCTTCTTCGATAAAGTTGCGCAGGTCTTCCGGCTTGGCTTCGATCAGCTTGGAGATCATGCCCTGCTCGATGATCGAATAGCTGCGCGGCCCCAGGCCGGTGCCAAGGAAGATGTCGGTAATGTCGCGACGGCGGCATTTGGTGCCGTTGAGGTAGTAGCTGTTCTGGCTGTCGCGCGTCACTTTGCGGCGAATGGAGATTTCCGCATACGCCGCGTACTCGCCAACCAGCGTGCCGTCGGAGTTATCGAACACCAGCTCGATACTCGCCTGGCTGACCGGTTTACGGCTGGTTGAGCCGTTGAAGATAACGTCGGTCATCGACTCGCCGCGCAGGTTCTTGGCCGAGCTTTCGCCCATGACCCAGCGCACGGCGTCGATGATGTTGGATTTGCCACAGCCATTGGGGCCGACAACGGCCGCCATGTTACTGGGGAAGTTCACCGTGGTGGGATCGACGAACGACTTGAACCCTGCCAGCTTGATGCACTTCAGGCGCATGGCGTCAGTCCGCTGCCAGGGCGGCCAGCACCAGCTGGCAGCTGCGCTGACAGTAGGCGATCAGCACAGCACGAATTTTCGGCAGATCCCGCGCGATCACCGCGCCAAGCAACTCGTCGAACAGCGCCAGGTAGTCGCCCATATCGGCCTTGCGTTGCTCGAGCGCGAGGAAATAGCTGCGGCTCATGGACGGCTGCAGGTTCTCGACCGTTTCTTCGAGGTACGGGTTGCTGGCGAACGGATAGGCCGCGCGCATGACATTGAAGCTCTCTTCGACAAATGCCTTGACGTCCTGCTGCTCGAAGCTGACCTGCAGACGCTGCTGTATCTGCACGAACGGCGCAAGATCATCCTCGGTGCGCCAGCGCTCGACCACTGCATTGGCCAGCAGAATGTACAACTCGCTCATCAGGCCACACAGGCTGGTCACGTTATGCGCGTTGAGCACCGTGACCTGTGCCCCCCGACGCGGCAGGATCACCACCAGGTGGCGGCGCTCCAGAATCAATAATGCTTCGCGCACAGAACCACGGCTGACGTTCAACGCCTGCGTGACTTTCTGTTCCTGAATACGCTCTCCAGGCTTGAGCTCACCGCGAATGATCCGCTCGGCAAGATGATGAGCAATTTGCTCAGCGAGGCTGTCCGGGGCCTTGAACGTCATGACTATCCTTCAAAAAAACCAGTTCTGCACGCAAGCCGCGAAGTGTAGCGCAACCGGTACGGATGGCGCAGGGCCATAGACGCGGAAACTGGCACGAAATACGCAAAACCTTGAATACACCCGGCAGGCGATTCAAGAACCAGAGGTTGTTTGATCGGCAGATCGCCGAAAAACTCAATTTCCTGACTCGTAAGTCAGAAACAAATTGACCCAATAAGCAGAGCTGATAGATTCATCGACATGTCTGATGACAATAAATATGAGGGCTTTGCGCCGTGATTCAGTTCCTTTTGAACCAAGAGCTAAAAACCGAGCGCAGCCTGAATCCGAACATGACCGTGCTGACCTACCTGCGTGAGCAGGCACACAAGCCCGGTACCAAGGAAGGTTGTGCCAGCGGAGACTGCGGTGCCTGCACCGTCGTGGTTGGCGAGTTGCACAGTGACGCCGATGGCAAGCAAACGTTGCGTTATCGCAGCCTCAATTCGTGCCTGACGTTCATGGCGTCGCTGCACGGCAAGCAATTGATCAGCTTCGAAGACCTCAAGCACCAGGGTCAGTTGCACAGCGTGCAACAGGCCATGGTCGAGTGTCACGGCTCGCAATGCGGCTTCTGTACCCCAGGCTTTGTGATGTCGCTGTTTGCCCTGCAAAAGAACAGCACCGACGCCAACGCGCATCAGGCTCACGAAGCGTTGGCAGGCAATTTGTGCCGCTGCACCGGTTATCGCCCTATTCTGGCCGCCGCCGAGCAGTCTTGCAGCCAGCGCCAGCCGGATCAGTTCGATCAGCGCCAGGCTGAGACGGTCGAGCGCCTGCGGGCAATCACCCCAGCCCAGACCGAAGCACTGAGCGACGGCGAAAAAAACTGCTTCATTCCGCTGACCGTGGCAGACCTGGCCGACCTTTATGGCAGCCATCCGCAGGCCCGTCTGCTGGCGGGCGGCACTGATCTGGCGCTGGAAGTCACCCAATTTCACAAACAGTTGCCGGTGATGATTTACGTCGGACACATCGACGGGATGAAGGGCGTGAAGCGTTTCAACGACCGTCTGGAGATCGGCGCGGCCACTCCGCTGACCGATTGTTATGCAGCACTAAAGGCCGAATACCCGGACTTTGGCGAGTTACTGCAGCGCTTCGCCTCGTTGCAGATCCGCAATCAGGGCACGCTGGGTGGAAATATCGGCAATGCCTCGCCGATTGGCGACTCCCCGCCCCTGCTGATCGCCCTTGGCGCGCAGATCGTGCTGCGCAAAGGCAACAGCCAACGCACGCTGGCGCTGGAGGATTACTTCATCGACTACAAGGTCACGGCTCGTCAGGAGAGTGAGTTCATCGAAAAGATCATCGTGCCGACCGCCAATCCACTGCAGACCTTTCGTGCCTATAAAGTTTCAAAACGCCTGGATGACGACATTTCGGCGGTCTGTGCGGCATTCCGCCTGACCATAGAAGACGGCGTGATCCGCGAGGCACGTGTGGCGTATGGCGGCATGGCAGCTATTCCGAAGCGCGCAGCGGCCTGCGAGCGAGCCCTGGTCGGTCAGCTCTGGAGCAATGAAACCGTTGAGCAGGCCTGCGCCGCACTGAGCGAAGATTTCACACCGCTTTCGGACTTCCGTGCCAGCAAGGAATATCGCCTGTTGAGCGCGCAGAACCTGCTGCGCAAGTATTTCATCGAAGTGCAGACGCCTGCCGTCGCAACGCGGGTGACTGACTATGTCTGAGCATTCTCCATCCATTACCCAGGCCGAAATGCTCGCCGTGTTTCAGCAGGGCTTGAGCACTGGCGTCGGTCGTAGCGTAAAGCATGACAGCGCCGACAAGCATGTGTCCGGCGAAGCGGTGTATATCGATGATCGCCTGGAGTTTCCCAACCAGTTGCATGTGTACGCACGTCTTTCCGACCGTGCCCACGCGCGAATCATCAGCATCGACACCTCGCCCTGCTACACCTTCGACGGCGTACGCATCGCGATTACCCATCAGGATATTCCGGGGCTGAAGGACATCGGGCCGCTGCTGCCCGGCGACCCGTTGCTGGCCATCGACACGGTGGAGTTTGTCGGGCAACCGGTGCTTGCCGTTGCTGCTCGCGATCTGGACATTGCCCGGCAGGCGGCAATGGCCGCGATCATCGAATACGAGGACCTGGAGCCGGTGCTGGATGTGGTTCAGGCACTGCGTCAGAAACACTTTGTGCTCGACAGCCACACGCACAAACGTGGCGATTCGGCGGCGGCGCTGGCAAGCGCAACCCACCGTTTGCAGGGCAACCTGCACATCGGCGGTCAGGAACATTTTTACCTGGAAACCCAGATATCCTCGGTGATGCCGACCGAAGACGGCGGCATGATCGTCTATTGCTCGACCCAGAACCCCACGGAAATCCAGAAGCTGGTGGCCGAGGTACTGGGCGTGCCGATGAACCGCATCGTGGTCGACATGCGGCGCATGGGCGGTGGCTTTGGCGGCAAGGAAACCCAGGCGGCCAGCCCGGCCTGCCTGTGCGCCGTGATTGCCCGGCTGACCGGCCAGCCCACCAAGATGCGCCTGCAACGTTTTGAAGACATGCAGATGACCGGCAAGCGCCACCCGTTCTACATCGAGTACGACGTGGGTTTCGACGATGAGGGTCGTTTACAGGGTATAGAGCTGGATCTGGCAGGCAACTGCGGCTACTCGCCAGACCTGTCTGCGTCGATTGTCGACCGCGCTATTTTTCACGCCGACAACGCCTACTATCTGGGCGAAGCCACGGTCAACGGCCATCGCTGCAAGACTCACACCGCGTCCAACACGGCCTACCGTGGCTTTGGCGGCCCGCAAGGTATGGTCGCCATCGAAGAAGTCATGGATTGCATCGCGCGCTTCCTCGGCAAAGACCCGCTGGCGGTGCGCAAGGCCAACTACTACGGCAAGACCGAGCGTAACGTCACGCACTATTACCAGACGGTCGAACACAACCTGCTGGAAGAGATGACCACCGACCTCGAGCAGAGCAGCCAGTATGCCGAGCGCCGCGAAGCCATTCGCGCGTTCAATGCCGGCAGCCCGATCCTGAAAAAAGGCCTGGCGCTGACGCCGGTCAAGTTCGGCATTTCCTTTACCGCCAGCTTCCTCAATCAGGCAGGCGCGCTGATTCACATCTACACCGACGGCAGCATCCACCTGAATCATGGTGGCACCGAGATGGGCCAGGGTTTGAACACCAAGGTCGCGCAGGTTGTGGCTGAGGTGTTTCAGGTGGACATCGACCGTATTCAGATCACCGCCACCAACACCGACAAGGTGCCAAACACCTCGCCCACTGCCGCCTCAAGCGGCACCGACCTGAACGGCAAGGCGGCGCAGAATGCCGCTGAAATTCTCAAGCAGCGACTGGTGGAGTTCGCCGCCCGGCACTATCAGGTGGCAGAAGCAGAAGTCGAGTTTCGCAACGGCCATGTGCGGATCGGCGATATTTTCCTGCCCTTCGCCGAGCTGGCGCAGTTGGCCTGGATGGGCCAGGTGTCGTTGTCCAGCACCGGCTATTACAAGACGCCGAAGATTTTCTATGACCGCAGCCAGGCGCGTGGCCGACCGTTCTATTACTACGCGTTTGGTGCGGCCTGCGTCGAGGTCATCGTCGACACGCTGACAGGCGAGTACAAGATGTTGCGCACCGACATTCTGCACGACGTCGGTGCCTCGCTGAACCCGGCCATCGATATCGGCCAGGTCGAAGGCGGCTACATTCAAGGCGCAGGCTGGCTGACCACCGAGGAACTGGTGTGGAACGACAAGGGCAAGCTGATGACCAGCGGCCCGGCGTCCTACAAGATCCCTGCGGTGGCGGACATGCCGCTTGATCTGCGCATCAAGCTGGTGGAGAACCGCAAGAACCCGGAAGACACGGTGTTCCATTCCAAGGCCGTCGGCGAGCCACCGTTCATGCTCGGCATCGCGGCCTGGTGCGCAATCAAGGACGCTGTGGCGAGTCTGGGTGATTATCGTCATCAACCGGACATTGACGCGCCTGCAACCCCGGAAAAAGTGTTGTGGGGCTGTGAGCAGATGCGCCAGAAAAGCGCTGCGCGTCGCGCATCCGGCGAAGGTGCCGAGCCGATTGTTTCCGCCCCTTCGCGGGTAAGTGAAGCTCCGCCAGGCTCGCCTTCACCTATTCAGGATGCCCCCGTGGGAGCGAGCTTGCTCGAGAAGGCGCCTGGCCTGGATCACTCTGTCCTGGAGCAGAAATGAACAACTGGATCAGCGCCCTGGCCGAGCTACAGGCCCGTGGAGAACCCGGCATTCTGGTGACCATCATCGAGGAGCTGGGCTCGACGCCACGCAACGCCGGCTCGAAGATGGTGGTCTGTGCCGAGCATATCCACGGCACCATCGGCGGCGGGCACCTGGAATACAAGGCCATGCAAATCGCCCGCGAGATGCTGGCCAGCGGCACCCGGCAGACGCGTCTGGAACGTTTCAACCTCGGCGCAAGCCTCGGTCAGTGCTGTGGCGGCGTCAATGTGCTGCTGTTCGAACCGATGGGCGAACCGGTCGCACAAATCGCCGTGTTTGGTGCCGGTCATGTTGGCCGTGCGCTGGTGCCACTGCTCGCCAGCCTGCCCTGCCGGGTGCGCTGGATCGACGCGCGTGAGAACGAATTCCCCGAGCCGATGCCCGAGGGCGTGTTGAAGATCGTCAGTGAAGAGCCGGTCGACGAGGTCGCGCAGTTGCCTGTCGGCACTTACTGCATTGTCATGACCCACAACCATCAACTGGACCTTGAGCTGACTGCTGCGATCCTAAAACGCGGCGACTTTACTTACTTCGGGCTGATCGGCTCGAAAACCAAGCGCGTCAAATTCGAACATCGCTTGCGTGAACGCGGTTTCGACGCCAGCCTGCTGCAACGCATGCGTTGCCCGATGGGCCTGGCGGAAGTCAAAGGCAAGTTGCCCATCGAGATCGCGGTGTCCATCGCCGCCGAAATAATCGCCACCTACAACGCAAGCTTTGGCCAGCACAGTGCCAATGCCGAACCAATCGCCAGACTGCTGCCCGCATCACGCCGCAGTCAGTCGCAATGAGTCACAATGAGAGTGCCATGAGTTCAGTTTCCCGCCGTAAAGCCTACCGCGCCGCCATCCTTCACAGCATTGCCGACCTGGTATGACCCCCGAAGGTTGGACGCAACCTTTGGAGGCGTCATGGGTAAATATACAGTGCAGGCAAAACTCGCAGCCGTGAAAGAATATTG
>NZ_LKBW01000051.1 GCF_002699855.1 Pseudomonas amygdali
CAGGATGCAGGCCGCCAAGGCAGCGTAAGTGGATAATTGTCCAACCTTCGGGGGGCATACCAAGCATGGGCACGATAGTGTTATCCCTGATGACGCTCGTTCCTCACGCTCCAGCGTGGGAATGCAGTTCACGACGCTCTGCGTCGCAAGAGGACGCAGAGCGTCCAGACCGGCATGCCCACGCGTAGCATGGGCACGATAGTGTTATCCCTGACGACGCTCGTTCCTCACGCTCCAGCGTGGAAATGCAGTTCATGACGCTCTGCGTCGCAAGAGGACGCGGAGCGTCCGGACCGGTATGTCTACGCGGAGCATGGGCGCGATAGTGTTAGCCGGGCCGCCTGCTGGTGCAATGTTGGTTCAACTCACCCTGAATTTCCCCACCAGTGTCTGCAAGTGAGTTCCCAATCTGGCGAGTTCGACGCTGGAGGCTGCGGTTTGCTCGCTGGCGGCGGTCTGTTCGGAGATGTCGCGTACGCTGATGACGTTACGGTTGATCTGTTCGGCAACCACGCTTTGTTCTTCGCTGGCGGTGGCGATCTGTTCGTTCATGTGCTGGATGGTCGCCACCGTACGGGTGATCTGCTCCAGCGCGCTTCCCGCGCGGCGGCTCAGTTCAACGGTGTTGTCAGTCAGGGTGCGGCTGTTGTACAGCGTGGTTGCGACCTGCTGAGTGCCGGTTTGCAGTGCGGCGATCAATTCCTCGATCTCTTCTGTGGACTTTTGCGTGCGTTGCGCCAGGCCGCGTACCTCATCTGCGACCACCGCGAAGCCGCGCCCGGCTTCACCAGCGCGAGCTGCTTCGATGGCCGCATTCAGGGCCAGCAGGTTGGTTTGCTGCGAAACTGACTTGATTACGTCAAGAACGCCGACGATCTTGTTGCTTTCCAGCTTGAGTTCGCTCATCGACTGCGTAGAGTTCACCACCTCGCGAGCCAGTTGCTCGATCTGACTGATAGCCCGCCCGACAACCTCGTCACCGCTTCGGGCCTGTTGATCCGCCTGAGCCGCGGCCTGGGAAGCCTCCTGAGCATTACGCGCGACTTCCTGCACCGTCGCGGCCATTTCATTCATGGCCGTGGCCACCTGGTCGGTCTCGTCTTTCTGACTGGTGACCCCGATGCAGGTCTGCTTGGTCACCGCTGACAACTGCTCGGCCGCGCTGGCGATCTGCGATACGCCCTCGCTGATACCGCCGACCAGCTCGCGCAGGCTGACCGTCATGGTCTGCATACTGCCTTGTAACTGACCCATTTCGTCACGACGGGTCACTGACATGTCCCGACTCAGATCACCCTTAGCGATGCGTGCTGCGACAAGCAGCGTCTGCTGTAAAGGTACGGTGATCTGCCGGGTCATGACCCAAGCGGCCAGCAACCCGACCAGCAGCGCCAGGCCTGCAACACTGCTCAGGGTGGTGCTGGAATTGACTGCTTCACTGTCGCGCTGAGCGGTTTGCAGACGGTTCAACGCGGCGACCGAGTCCAGCAACTGCTCGCCGAGACTTTCCATAACTTCCTGATCCGCCTCGGCTTTGGTTTGTATCTGTTTGAACTCGTTGAGCCTTTCCCGATAGCCCTGAAGGGCTGTAGTGGCGGCTGCCAGGCCCTGAAGGCTTTCATTGCCCTCATCCTGCCCGATCTGCCCGATTTCCTTGAGTGCTTCGTCGATGGCGACAATGGCTGCGGCTTCATCGGCATCGCGAGTGGTGAAGGTGTAGGCCTGTACCTGATAGCGAGCGATCTGTACCTGCTGCCTGAGCAGGGAAATGTTGGTGAATTCCTCCATCCGCTCAGTGCTGTCCTGTTCCTGGCTTACGCTCTTGAGTACCTCGCTCTCAACCAGTGCGATGGCCTGCAAGGCCTGCTCTGACGTCTGCTCCAGGCGCGTGCGTACCTGGTTACGAGTCTGACGGTTGGCCCGGACGTCGGCGAAGGTTTTCTCGAGTCTGCTTACCGTCTCAAACTGTCCGTTGAGCAGCGTAATGGTTTCCGTCTCCAGGCTCTGTCGGTGCAGCGTTGTGAGCTGGGCTTTCATTTCGTTGAGCTTGTCTGTCACCAATGCCGTGCTTTCTGGCGTCTTTTCCACGCGATCGGTGATGCGTTCGGCACGCAGGTCTTTGGTGAGGCTGTTGAGCTGGGCAATGTCCGAGAGCGACTCGGAGCGGTCGATCATGGTGTACAGACCATGCCAGCCGGTCAGTGTGATGATCAGCGTCAATAACAGCACCAGGCCGAAACCCAGGGACAGCTTGAATCTGACGTTCATGTTGCCGAGCGCGTGATTGATCAGTCGGAACATAGGAATCTCCTGCAATGAGCGAACAAAAGCATGTTCCGGGCGAGTCAGAACATGCGTTGTGAGCGCATCGGCGTGGTGATTCATTGCGTGACCTGAGAAGGTCGTAGGATATTTCCGAGCACGAAGGAGGGGTGAACGGTGTCACGTTTTTACGGGAAAAGAAGCCCGCGCTCAGTGCTGGCGCGGGCTGTGTGCTGACAGGTCAGACGGTGAAGCGACTCACCAGCAATTGAAGATGGTTGCCCAGTCTTGCCAGTTCGACACTGGACGCCGCGGTCTCTTCGCTGGCCGCAGACGTCTGTTCGGACACATCGCGGACGTTGATGATGCTGCGGTTGATCTCTTCGGCGGTGGCGCTCTGTTCTTCGGCGGCGGCGGCGATCTGCTGATTCATCGCCTGGATCGCCGAGACGGTTTTGGTGATGCTTTCCAATGAGCCACCGGCCCGACGTGTCAGCTCAACGCTATTGGTGCTCAGTTCCCGGCTGCTGTCCATGACGGTTGCGGCCTGCTGTGTGCCGCTTTGCAGACGGGCGATCAGCGCTTCGATCTCTTCGGTAGACTTTTGCGTGCGCTGCGCCAGGCTGCGCACTTCATCGGCGACCACGGCAAAGCCCCGACCCGCTTCACCGGCGCGGGCGGCCTCGATAGCGGCGTTCAAGGCCAGCAGGTTGGTCTGTTCGGCGACCGATTTGATGACGTCCAGCACGCTGCCGATCTTGTCGCTTTCCTGTTTCAGCGCGCCCATCGCTTCGCTGGAGTTGCCCACCGAGGAGGCAAGACGTTCGATTTGCGCAATGGCCTCGTTGACCACTCGTTCGCCATCACGGGCCTGACGGTCTGCCGCCACTGCTGCTTGCGAGGCTTCCTCGGCGTTGCGCGCAACCTCCTGAACCGTTGCCGTCATTTCATGCATGGCGGTGGCGACCTGATCGGTTTCGACCTTCTGGCTGTTGACTCCGGCGCTGGTCTGCTCTGTGACCGCTGACAGCTCTTCCGCCGCGCTGGCGATCTGGGTGACGCCATCGCGAATCCCGCCGACCAGCTCACGCAGGCTCACCGTCATACGTTGAATCGTGGCCTGCAGTTTGCCCAGTTCGTCCTTGCGATCAACCTTGAGGTTGCGACTCAGGTCGCCCGAAGCCACCCGCTCCACTACTTCGAGGGTCTCCTGCAACGGGGTGGTGATCTGGCGAGTGATGACCCACGCCGCGAGAATGCTCAGCACCAGCGCCAACGCCGTAGCGGCAGCGATCATCGTGACCGACTTGGCGCTGTCTGCGTCACGGCTCTTGTTCTGCCGGATGATCAGGTCGTTGCTGGTGTCGAGCATGCTGACGCCCAGTGTGGTCATTTTTTCCAGCGCGGCCTTGGAGGCGGCCTGGGCATCGCGGTATTTGCCTACAGCCGCGCGGTAGCCATTCAGCCCGGCAATGGCCTGCTGCAGCATGGGCGAATAATCGGAGGAAATATCGCCAGCCAGCGTATTGATTCCGGTCACTGCGTCATCGATGGCCTTATTGGCGTCCTTTTCGAAATCGGGACGGCCGCTGTAGGTGTAACCACGTACCTGAAAACGCGCCTGCTGAATCAGCTTGCTGACGCCGACGATGCCATTGAAGGCCAGAATGTTGTCTGCCTTGAGCAGCTCGGCTTCGATCCTGTCGGCCTGATCCACCGCCTTGTCGGCGTTTTCGCCCATCTGGCTGCGGCTCGCTTCGCGGGTTTCGATTGCCTTGCTCATGTCCTCAAACGACTGGCGATAGTCGCGGGTGGCCTGAGTCTGGGCATCCAGCAATTGCAGGTTCTCGGGGGATCGCAGCAGGTTCCTGGCGCTTTGCAGCGCGGCGTCCAGTTGATCGAGCGTACTTCTGACCTGCGCTGCGGTCTCTGCGTTGTACAGCGCCTCGTAGCTCATACGGTTGATGCGCAACTGAAGGGTCAGCTCATTGACCTGCGCAATCGCAGTAACACGGTCCCCTCGATCGATCAGAGCCTGATTGCTGAACCAGCCGGTGGCCGAAATCATCAGCGTCATCAACAGCACCAGGCCAAAGCCGATCGCCAATTTCAGGCTGACACTCGCATTGGCGAGGCTTTTGGATAACCCACGAGACATGATCACTCCTTGACGTCTTTTGCTCTAAGTATGCAATTGCATCGGCCAGTTATCGGTTAACTGAAGCGATTGAGTCGACACTGACAGCTTAGAACAAGCGGGCGAGAAGGGCCGTTACAGCGGTTTCGACGCGCAGGATACGTTCGCCCAATTGCACAGGCTGCAAACCCGACTGACGCAACAGATCGATTTCGTAGGGTATCCAGCCCCCTTCAGGGCCGATGGCCAGCGTGACTTGCTCTGTGACCGCACGAGGGCAGGCGGGGAAATCACCGGGATGGCCAACCAGGCCCAGTGTGTCGAGCGCGATCTGTGGCAAGCGATCTTCAACGAAAGGCTTGAAGCGCTTTTCGATCACAATCTCAGGCAGCACCGAATCGCGCGCCTGTTCCAGGCCCAGAATCAGTTGCTCGCGGATGGCTTCAGGCTCTAGAAACGGCGTCTGCCAGAAGCTTTTTTCTACCCGGTAGCTGTTCAGCAGGATGACTTTCGGCACGCCCATGGTCGCGACGGTCTGAAACACCCGGCGTAACATCTTGGGGCGTGGCAACGCCAGCAGCAGGGTAAGCGGCAGTTTTGTCGGCGGAGCACTCTGCAGTTCGACACGCAGCTCTGCCTCATGGGGTTCAAGGCGCAGCAGTTCGGCATTGCCCAGCAGGCCATTAATGCGGCCGACGCGCAGACTGTCGCCGACCTCTGCACGATGCACCTCCTGCATGTGCTTCAGACGGCGGTCACGCAGGACCACCCGGTCAGCCGCAATGAAATCGGCTTCCTCAAGCAACAGCAGGTTCACGGTGTGGTCGCGGGCGGCTGATCCTGCTTGTCAGCGTCCTCGGCCTGATCGTCCGGATGTTCACCACGCTTCTTGATCATCGAACTGCACAGCACGCCCAGCTCGAACAGCAGCCACATCGGTACTGCCAGCAGCGTCTGCGAGAAGATGTCCGGCGGCGTCAGGATCATGCCGACCACGAAGCAGCCGATGATCACGTAAGGACGGATCTTCTTCAGGTACTTGACGTCGACAATACCGATCCACACCAGCAGCACCACGGCCACCGGGATTTCGAAGGCCACGCCAAAGGCGAAGAACAACGTCATCACGAAGTCCAGATAACTGGCGATGTCGGTCATCATCGACACGCCTTCCGGTGTAACGCTGGCGAAGAAGTGGAAAATCAGCGGGAAGACCAAAAAGTACGCGAAGGCCATGCCTGCGTAGAACAGGATGATGCTCGACACCAGCAGTGGCACTGCAACGCGCTTCTCGTGCTTATACAAGCCCGGCGCGATAAAGCCCCAGATCTGGTGCAGGATGACCGGCATGGACAGAAACAGCGCGACCATCATGGTCAGCTTGAACGGCGTGATGAACGGCGAGGCCACGTCGGTGGCGATCATTGTCGCGCCTTCAGGCAGATAGACGCGCAGCGGCGCCGAGACCAATGTGTAGATCTTCTGCGTGAAGTAGAACAGACCGGCAAAAATCAGGAACACTGCCGCAACACAACGCAACAGACGTGTACGCAACTCGGTGAGGTGCGAGATCAGCGGCATTTGCTGATCGTTTTCCGGGGTATCAGCGCTCATGGGGCTCGCGGTGGCAATGACGAATCGTGGACGGGAGGCGTCGGGACCGGTGTATCGGCATCGACTGGCTTCGCGGTTTTCTCCAGCGACAGCGCGGGTTTTGGTGCCGCAGGCTCCGCTGGGCCGAGGGTGTTGTGACCGGTGTTGGCGGCGTCGGGCTGCACCGAGGCCGGCTGCGGGCTAACCGGCTCGTAGGTGGTCTCGGGGTGCTGATTCTGCGCGAACATTTTGCGCGCTTCGTCTTCCAGCGAAATAATGTGCTCGTTGTGCAGCTGCCGACGAATTTCGTCGGCCCCGATTTCACGTTCAACTTCCTGTTTGATCGCATTGAAGCTGCGCTTCAACCGGCCGATCCATAAGCCTGCGGTGCGTGCCGCACCCGGCAGGCGCTCTGGGCCCAGTACCAGCAAGGCAACCAGGCCGACAAGCAGCAGTTCAGAGAAGCTGATACCGAACATGGGCTTAAACCTGGTCTTTGCGGATCGGCTCGTCGACTTTGTGCGCCTGCGCGTCGATGGTATGCGGCTGATTCAATGGCGAACCCTGAGGGGCAGCCTGTGCCTGCTGTGGCTGAGGTGCAGGCTGTTCTGCTGGCTTGTCATCGTCATTCATCGCCTTGCGAAAGCCCTTGATCGATTCGCCGACGTCGCTGCCCAGACCCTTGAGTTTCTTGGTCCCGAAAACCAGTACCACGACGATCAGGATGACGATCCAGTGTTTCCAGTCAAAAATACCCATGAAACAGTCCTCGTAAAAGATTTCAAGCTTGAAAGGGGTGAGCGTTATTCTGCCGTGCGAGCGGCTTTTTCCGCGTGGCCGGACAGGCCGAATCGGCGGTCCAGTTCATCGAGCACGGCTTGTGGGTGCTGACCCAGCGCTGCGAGCATCACCATGCTATGAAACCACAGGTCAGCGGTTTCATAGATCACGTCGCTGCAATCTCCGCTGACAGCAGCGTCCTTGGCAGCGATAATGGTCTCGATCGATTCTTCACCGAGCTTTTCCAGAATCTTGTTCAGGCCCTTGTGATACAGGCTGGCGACGTAGGAACTGTCGGCAGCGGCGTCCTTGCGTGATTCCAGCACCTCGGCCAGACGGGACAACGTATCAGTCATGTTCAGTGGCCTGCTGAATAAATAGCGTCAGGATCTTTCAAAACCGGGTCGACGGTCTTCCAGCCTGAGTTTTCGTACACTCGGTAAAAGCAACTTTCGCGGCCGGTGTGGCACGCGATACCGCCGATCTGCTCGACCATCAGGATAATGACATCGGCATCACAGTCCAGGCGCAGTTCGTGCAGCTTTTGCACATGACCTGATTCTTCACCTTTACGCCAGAGTTTGCCACGCGAACGCGACCAATAGATGGCACGATTCTCCGACGCCGTCAGGCTCAGGGCTTCGCGGTTCATCCAGGCCATCATCAATACTCGACCGGTCTTGTGATCCTGAGCGATTGCAGGCACCAGACCGTCGCTGTTCCAGTGAATCTCGTCCAGCCAGTCTTTCATATCTACTCCGGCAGCCGACTTTCATGCCCGGCGGATTGAACAGTGTGCCAGCGCCATACGCTGCTGGCTATCGGCGAACGATCAGATACAGCCCGGCAATCAGCATGATCGCCGCTGGCCAGGCGGTGAGCGTCAGTAGCTGCGTAGCTGCCTCGCTCATCACCCAGCCCTGTATCGCGCCACCTACCAGCAACGCTGCACCGATAAGCCGCAGGACCGGCTCGTCCTTGCGCTCGTGCCAGGGACGTGGCGGATCCGAAGCGTGCGGGCGAGACATGCGCTCCAGTAAATCGCGGGTCATGCCCGCTATATGCGGCAGTTGCTCGACCTGTGACTGCAGATTGCCAAACAGGGTTTTCGGGCTGACCCGTTCACGCATCCAGCGCTCCAGATAAGGCTGCGCGGTGCTCCACAGGTCCAGATCAGGGTACAACTGACGACCCAGCCCCTCGATATTGAGCAGTGTCTTTTGCAGCAGAACCAATTGCGGCTGGACTTCCATATTGAAGCGGCGCGCGGTTTGAAACAGGCGCATCAGCACCTGACCAAAGGAAATATCCTTGAGCGGCTTCTCGAAAATCGGCTCGCAGACCGTGCGGATTGCAGCTTCGAATTCATTGAGCTTGGTTTCTGCCGGCACCCAGCCCGAATCAATGTGCAGCTGCGCAACCCGACGATAATCACGCTTGAAGAAGGCAAACAGGTTACGGGCCAGATAATCCTGATCTTCCGGCGTCAGGCTGCCGACGATGCCGCAGTCGATGGCAATGTATTTCGGGCTCCACGGGTTGACCGTGCTGACGAAAATATTGCCGGGGTGCATGTCGGCGTGGAAGAAACTGTCGCGAAATATCTGGGTGAAGAAGATTTCCACGCCGCGCTCGGCCAGCAGTTTCATGTCGGTACGCTGGTCGGCCAGCCCGGCCATATCGGTGACCTGCAGGCCGTAGATACGCTCCATGACCAGCACTTTGGGCCGGCACCAGTCCCAGTAGACTTGTGGTACGTAGAGCAGGTCCGAGCCTTCGAAGTTGCGACGCAACTGGCTGGAGTTGGCGGCTTCACGCAGCAGGTCCAGCTCGTCGTAGATGGTTTTTTCGTAATCCATCACCACCTGCACCGGGTGCAGCAGGCGTGCATCGGCTGACACGCGCTCGGCCATGCGGGCAAGGATGAACAGCCACGCGAGGTCCTGGCCAATAACCGGCTTGAGGCCTGGGCGTACCACTTTCACCACGACTTCTTCGCCGGTCTTCAAACAGGCGGCATGCACCTGGGCGACCGAAGCAGATGCCAGCGGGGTTTCGTCGAAGCGACTGAAGACGTCGCAGATACGTGCGCCCAGTTGTTCTTCGATGAGATTGATGGCCACCTGCTGGTCGAACGGCGGCACGCGGTCCTGCAGCAGCATCAGTTCGTCGGCGATGTCTTCGGGCAGCAGGTCGCGCCGGGTAGACAGCAGTTGCCCGAACTTGATGAAAATCGGCCCCAGGTCCTGCAATGCCAGACGAAAGCGTACACCACGGCTCAGCTCGGATTTACGCCGCGGCAGCCAGCGCCAGGGCAGCACGAAACGCACCGCGAGCATCCACCAGGGCAGGGGCAGGGCGAACAACAGGTCATCAAGGCGATAGCGGATAACGACACGTTGAATGCGAAACAAACGGCGGACGGCAAGCAGCTTCATGCGTTATCGCTGGTATTGAGGGAGTGGGCGAGGCGGGCAAAGCGCGCCTCGATACGGTCCAGATCGAGTTTGATCTGATCGAGTTCGGCGAATCGTGCTTCAGCTTCGTGCTTACCCACCAGCGTACGCGATTCTTCGCTGAGGTAGTCGGCAGCGTTCTGGCTGAGGCTGGTGAAACTTTCACGTGTCCAGCGTCCACTGTTGCGCAGTCGGGTGCTGAACAACTGACTGGCCACCGGGCCGACCCAGTTGGACAGTTCGTGTTCCCAGTCCAGTTCCAGATCCTGAAGAATGCCGACCAGTTCCAGCAGTACGCCACTGTCACCGTCCAGCTCGACGTCGGGGCCATGCAGCACAGCGGTCTTGTCCGTGCTCAGGGCCAGACGCAGCAGGCTGGAGGCTGGGGCACGCAAGGTGCAGTCGGCGTCGGCAGCCCAGTCTGCGGCCAGCAGCAGACCTTCGTCACTGGGCAGGATAAAGATTTTCAGGGACGGATCGCGACAGTCCAAGGCAATGACATGCCCGGACAAGCGCGCCATACGCGGTAGCGCGGTGCTGTCCAGGCGCAACACGCGATTGATGCCGTGCTCGATACTGGCGAGCAGCCCCCGAAGCAACATCAGGGTTTGATACCGCGATGCAAGGCCACGACGCCCGCCGTCATGTTGTGGTAGGTCACACGGTCAAAACCGGCTTCGACCATCATCGACTTGAGGGTTTCCTGGTTGGGGTGCATGCGGATCGATTCGGCCAGATAGCGGTAGCTTTCCGAGTCATTGGTGACCAGTTTGCCCATCAACGGCATGAACGCGAACGAATAGGCGTCATAGGCCTTGGACATGAGCTTGTTGGTCGGCTTGGAAAACTCCAGCACCAGCAGGCGTCCACCGGGCTTGAGCACGCGCAGCATGGAACGCAGAGCGTCTTCCTTGTGCGTCACGTTGCGCAGACCGAAGGCGATGGTCACGCAGTCGAAATGGTTGTCCGGGAAGGGCAGTTTCTCGGCGTCGGCCTGGACAAACTCGACGTTGCCCGACACGCCAAGGTCCAGCAGGCGGTCACGGCCGACCTTGAGCATGGAGGCGTTGATGTCTGCCAGCACGACCTGCCCGGTCGGACCGACCAGATTAGAGAACTTGCGAGTCAGATCGCCCGTGCCGCCCGCAATGTCGAGCACACGATTGCCGGTACGGACGCCCGAAAGCTCGATTGCAAAACGCTTCCACAGACGATGCATGCCACCGGACAGCAGGTCGTTCATCAGGTCGTACTTGGCTGCAACCGAATGGAAAACCTCAGCGACTTTTTCTGCCTTCTGGCTTTCCGGTACATTTTTGTAACCGAAGTGAGTCGTAGGTTCGGCATCGCTGCCTTTGCGCTGATCGTTCATATCGCTTCACCGGAATAGAGTGCGGGTCATTCTAATCGCCAGGGCCGGCTTTGTCTTGACAAGGCTCACCGGCAACGCTTTCTTGGATGCAGGCGGCTGTATATAGTTGCGCCGCATTTCATCTGATCATCAAGGAAGCCTGCATGGCCAAGATAACCGTTGAACGCCCGCACGCACTGGGCCGGGAAAAGGCTCGCGAGAGGGCCGAGCAACTGGTCGAGAAGCTTTCCGACAAATACGGACTGGCCCACGAATGGGCAGGCGATACCGTAAAACTGGAAGGCAAGGGGGCCAAGGGCAAGGTTGAAGTCGAAGACGCGTTGATCCGTATCAACATCGAGCTGAACTTCATCCTGTCGGCCATGAGCGGCTCCATCAAGACTGAAGTCGAGCGCGTCCTGGATAAAGCACTGGCCGCCTGAGCATTCGCCCTAGGGTGAGCATTCTAATTTTTCTCCGTAACGTTGTGCTTATGCCCATAGCTGGGCGGTTCCTTCAACTTTCGAGCATGAGGTGCACCATGGCCAGAGCGAACACGAAGAAAAACATCCAAGACCAGCAATCCTCCACGCTTTCCGACGTCAGGCTGTATGCCCGCAAGATCTGGCTGGCCGGTCTGGGGGCCTATTCCAGGGTCAACGAGGAAGGCACACAGTACGTCAGGGACTTGATCAGGACTGGCGAGCAGGCCGAAAAGGAAGTCGTCAAAACGGTCGATGAAAAGCGTCTTGCGGCCAACAGCGAAATCGACTCGATCAGGGGCGAAGTGTCTTACGCCAAAGGTCGTGTCGAGGCGCAACTCGGCAGAATCGAGAGTGCTTTCGACCGTCGCGTCGCAAAAGCCTTGAACCGCATCGCAATCCCGTCTAAACATGATGTTGACACGCTCTCTGCCAAGCTCGACGAGCTGACGGCATTGCTTGAACGTGTCGTGCCTAAAAAGCTTGAACGCTCTGGGTCGAAACGATTCGAACGTTCAGAGTCTGGACAATAAGGAGAGCAGGATGGCTGGCAAGAAAAAAACCGACAAAGACGGCAGCTCATGGATTGGTGAGGTCGAGAAATACTCTCGCCAGATCTGGCTGGCGGGCCTGGGCGCTTATTCCAAGATAAGCAATGACGGCAGCAAGCTTTTCGAGACACTGGTCAAAGACGGCGAGAAAGCCGAGAAGCAGACCAAGGTCGAGGCGCAGAAGCAGTTGGATGAGGTCAAGGACACCGCCAAGACCGCGAAATCGCGGGTCGGTGATGTGAAAGACCTTGCGGTGGGTAAATGGAATGAGCTGGAAGGGGCCTTCGACAAGCGCCTGAACAGTGCCATTTCGCGTTTGGGCGTGCCGAGCCGCAATGAAGTTCAGGCGCTGCACAGCAAGGTCGACCAACTGACCCGGCAGATCGAGCTGTTGACGGGTGAGAAAGCCAAACCGGTCGCTTCGCGTGCTGCTGCGGCTAAACCTGCACCGAAAACTGCGGCAAAACCTTTGGTCAAGGCTGCGGCTAAAACAGTCGCCAAAACAGCGGATAAAACGGCGCAGAAAACCGCAGCGGCCAAGCCAGCAGTCAAGAAAGCTGCGGCCAAACCGGTCGATGCAGCCAGCAAGGCCGCTGCTGTCACCGCCAGCAAGGCCAAGACGGTTGCCAAACCGGCCGCGGCGAAGAAACCAGCAGCCAGAAAACCGGCTGCCAAGCCTGCCGCCAAGCCCGCTGCATCGGCGGCTCCGGCAACCGGTTCGGCCCCCGCTGCATCAGCACCGAGCGCAGCACCGGCAACACCCGCCAGCCAGTCCTGACAGACAGCTGCAACATCGAAGCCCGGCCTGCCAAGCAGTCCGGGCTTTTTTGATATCCCGAACACCGCCTGTGCCAATGCTTCTGGCCGGAGGCCGTGGGAGCGAACTTGTTCGCGAAGGGGCCTGCACATTCCGCGAATATGTATCGCCTGAACCACCGACTTCGCGAACAAGCTCGCTCCCACAAGGGGTTGCGTTCAGCCTGCCGATGCGTTTTCTTATCGTGCCCAGGTTTACCTACCCAGATACTCCATCGCCAACTGTTCGGCAGCCTGCCTCGAGGTGGGCAGCAGGTGTGGGGTCACGAGCATCATGATCTGGTAGACCACCACCCGCACATCACCCTCGCGGCCCAGAATGCGTTGGTAATCCAGCGAAAACAGCAGGTTCATGGTGATCTGTTCCACAAGTTGCCCCAACGCTTGGGTTTCGCTGACCAGTTGCCCCCGCGATTTCAAACGGGCCAGCAGTGACGCGAGAGTTTTCTTGATCGAGTTGAGCAGGTTGCGAATGCCGCGGGCCAGCTTTGGCAACCTTCCGGCGAGGTTGGACAGGTCTTGAAACAGGAAACGATAGTGCGATAACCGCTCGACAATCAGGTGCAGAAACATCCAGTAGTCTTCGGCCTCAAGCCTGGCATCCGAAGGCGGATCGAGCAGGGGTGCCAGCTCTGCCTGGAACCGCTCGAAAAGACTCAGAATCAACGGCTCCTTGCCATGAAAGTGGTAATACAGATTGCCGGGGCTGATACCGAGACTGTCAGAAATTTTGTGTTCGGGCATAACATGTAGCTAGAGGTGCATGTATGCCGACCAAA
>NZ_LKBW01000052.1 GCF_002699855.1 Pseudomonas amygdali
TTTGGTCGGCATACATGCACCTCTAGCTACATGTTATGCCCGAACACAAAATTTCTGACAGTCTCGATCGTGGGTGACGCAAAGGGTGCGCCCACCGCCATGCAAGTGGTGGTGCGTGGCAAGACCACCGAGCTGAAACTGCTTGCCGAGCCTGCTCAAGGTTCGCTGAACAAGGTCGCGGATGCGTTGAAAGCCGCGCAGTAATCAGGCGGCGGGGTGCTAGCCCCGATACCTCACCGCCTCAACAAACGCGCTGAATGCCGGCGACGCCTGTCGCCGGTTCGGGTAGTACAAGTGAAAGCCTTCGAAATACGGGCTCCAGTCGACCAGAACTTCTTTCAGGCGGCCGCTGGCGATGTGCGGCTCGGCCATGGAGTCCGGCACGTAGGCCAAGCCCACGCCGTCCAGTGCGGCGTTGAGCACATGGATCATGCTGTTCGACGTAAATTGCCCGTTGACTCGAAGGTTGAGCTTGCGGCTGTCCTTCTCGAACTCCCAGGCGTAGCAGCTACCGTTTGGCGAGTGGCGGATGTTGATGCAGGTGTGTTGAGTCAGGTCCTGAGGCTGCAGCGGGACGGGATGTCGCTCGAAGTAGGCCGGCGAGCCGACCACTGACAAGCGCCAGTCAGGCCCCAGGCGCACGGCAATCATGTCCTTGCTGATGGACTCCCCCAGACGGATGCCGGCATCGAAACGTTCGCTGACAATATTGGTGAAGCCGTAGTCGATGCAGATCTCGATCTGAATATCCGGGTACTGCGCCAGAAACCCTGCGAGCATCGGGCGGATGATGCCTTCTGCGGCGTCATCGGAGCAGGTAATGCGAATGGTGCCGGCGGGTTTGTCGCGCAGTTCGCCCAGCACTTCGACTTCTGCGGCAATCTGATCCAGCAGCGGCCCGATCGAGCGCATCAGCCGTTCGCCAGCCTCGGTCGGGGCCACGTTGCGGGTGGTTCTCGCCAGCAGGCGCAGGCCCATGCGCTCTTCAAGACCCCTCATGGTGTGGCTCAGGGCTGAAGGCGTAACGCCCAGTCTGGTCGCGGCCTTGGTAAAGCTCTGATCGCGTGCCACCTGCAGGAAGGCTTGCAGGTCATTGAGTTTGGGGGTGCTCATTACTGAATCCTTCTCACAAGCGCGTATAAATTGTGGTGTCTAATCATCCTAATACCTTTGCCCTAACCTGTGCCGACTCATTTTTAACGTCGCCAGGTCAGGACGCATGCAAGCATTTGATTCAACCCTGAAGCAGTCCGAAATAACCACTCATCCGCCAGCCTGGGGCGCCGTGTTTTCGATGGCGCTGTGTGTGGTGGTGCTGATTGCGTCGGAGTTTATGCCGGTCAGCCTGCTGACACCCATCGCGCAGGACCTCGGTATCAGCCAGGGGCAGGCAGGGCAGGCGATTTCGATCTCCGGCTTTTTTGCCGTGCTGACCAGTCTGCTGAACACGCCGCTGACCGGACATCTGGATCGCAAGCCTGTCCTGCTGGGCTTCAGCCTGTTGCTGCTGGTGTCTGGCGTGATCGTCACGCTGGCCTCCAACGGCTGGTTGTTCATGACAGGCCGTGCATTGCTCGGGATTGCCATTGGCGGCTTCTGGTCGATGTCGACCGCTACCGTGATGAAGTTGGTGCCGAAGCAATCGGTCGCCAAGGGCCTGGCACTGATCAACGGCGGCAATGCGCTGGCGGCGACGGTCGCCGCGCCATTGGGCAGCTTCATGGGCCAGTACATCGGTTGGCGCGGGGCGTTTTTCCTGGTTATCCCGCTCGCGGCGCTGGCGTTTGCCTGGCAGTGGCTGAGCCTGCCGGCCATGCGCAGTCAGCCGAACAACCGGGCACGCAATCCTTTTCGCCTGCTGCGCAACCCGCAAGTGGCCGTCGGCATGAGCGCGATCCTGTTGCTGTTCATGGGCCAGTTCGCCGTCTTCACCTACCTGCGCCCGTTTCTGGAAGAGATCACCAGGGTCAGCGTCAACACGTTGTCCCTGATGCTTTTGGCGCTGGGGGCCAGCGGGCTGGTCGGCACCTACCTGATAGGCAGGCTGCTGCACACAGGCCTGTATGCCTGCCTGATCGCCATTCCGTTGCTGATGGCGGTGCTGGCCGTAGCGCTGACCGGCCTGGGCCATTCACCTCAGTCCGTCGCCATTGTGCTTGCCGTCTGGGGGCTGATTGCCACACCTGCGCCGGTCGCCTGGGGCCTGTGGTTGAGACGCACGCTGCCCGACGATGCCGAGGCAGGCGGCGGCCTGATGGTGGCGACCATTCAATTTGCGATCACCGCCGGGGCCGGTATCGGTGGCGCGCTGTTCGACAGCCTCGGTTGGTGGAGCCCGTTCGCATTCGGTGGCGTGTTACTGGCGTGTTCGGCCGCGCTGGCCTGGACGGCACGCGACAACGCGTCTCTGCAGGAAAGCAACACCGGTCAGGGCCGGGCAGATAAACGCGGGTCAATTTCTCAACGAGGTAACACGCCATGAAAAAGATTCTTTTGATGCTTGGGCTTTTAATCAGCTCATATGCTGCGACAGGAGCAGACATGTCTCACGGTGCCGATAATTTCTACACAAGCGACAAGGTCGTTGCGCAAAAAGTGCTGTTCAACAACCAGTACAAGATGAAAGTCGCGGGCAACCTGTTTATACCCAAAGGCTCGAACCCGAACGTTAAAGCTCCGGCAATCATCGTCGGCCATCCGATGGGGGCGGTGAAGGAGCAAAGCGCCAATCTGTACGCGCAGAAACTGGCCGAGCAAGGGTTTGTCACCTTGTCGCTGGACCTGTCGTTCTGGGGCGGGAGCGAAGGCCAGCCACGTAACGCCGTTTCCCCCGATCTCTACGCCGAAGACTTCAGCGCCGCAGTGGACTTCCTGAGCACGCAGACCTTCGTGGACAAAAAACGAATCGGCGTTCTGGGGATTTGCGGCAGCGGCAGCTTTGTCATCAGTGCCGCGAAGATCGATCCGCGCATGAAAGCCATCGCCACGGTGAGCATGTATGACATGGGCGCCGCCAATCGCAACGGCCTGAAACATTCGCAGACGCTGGCGCAGCGCAAGAAGATCATCGAGCAGGCGGCACTGCAGCGCGACGTGGAATACAGCGGCGGTGATACGGCCTACACCAGCGGCACCGTACACAAACTGACTGACACATCCGGCCCGATCGAACGCGAGTTCTACGATTTCTATCGCACGCCACGGGGCGAGTTTACGCCCGAAGGCCAGTCCCCCGAACTGACCACTCACCCGACGCTGACCAGCAACATCAAGTTCATGAACTTCTATCCGTTCAACGACATCGCGACCATCTCGCCACGCCCGATGTTGTTCATCGCCGGTTCAAAGGCGCACTCGCTGGAGTTCAGCGAGGAAGCGTACAAACTGGCCGGCCAGCCCAAGCAATTGATCATCGTGCCAGAGGCCGGGCATGTGGATCTTTACGATCGGGTCGATCTCATCCCGTTCGACAAGCTGGGCGAGTTTTTCAAGAACAACCTGAAGTAATCCGCGCTGAAAGCGCTACGCATGAAAAGGCCCTGCACAAGCAGGGCTTTTTTGTTATCGGTCACTGGTGGTTTCAAATCTGCCTAAAGATCCGCAGGCTCATCCTCATCGCGAAGGTGAATGTCCAGCCCCTGCCGACCCGCTGCAAGATGAGGACGCAATGTCAGCGCCGGGATCTCGTAGTCACCGTCGTTCTGCCTGCGAAACGGCAAGGGCTCAAGGGTGAACAGGGTATCCAGGCGGTTGCCGTAATCGGCGCAAATGCGGGCAAATGTTGCGCTGTCCACTTTGCCTGCCCGGTACACGGGGAAGGGCGCGAGCACCTCGAAGCCTGGATAGAACAGGATGCCGTGCTGGATAGGAAAGAGCACGTCGTTCAGCGCTCCGTTTACGCCACGCTCGCTGTAGTGGGACTCCCAGCCGCCCATGGTCACCGTCAGCATGGCGCGCTTGCCTGCCAGCGTTCCCTCACCGTATCGATCACCCCAGTGATGGTCGCTGTGCTCGCCCACGCCGTAGGCGAAGCCACAGGCGTACACCCGCTCTATCCAGCCTTTCATGATCGCCGACATCGAAAACCACCAAAGCGGAAACTGAAATATGACGGCGTCTGCCCAGAGCAATCTGGCCTGTTCGGCCTCGATGTCCGGCGGTTGAATACCGGCGGCAAATACGCGTTGCGACTCAAGGGCAGGGTCAAAGCGGCTGCTGCTCTCAAGGCCAGATGCATCGTTGGCGTCGATTGTCGCCTTCCAGCCCATCTGGTAAAGGTCGGACACCTGCACCTGATGGCCTTTGCTCTGCAGATGATCGACTGCGAAGTCTTTCAACGACCCATTCAGCGAGCGCGGTTCGGGGTGGGCGTAGACAATAAGTACGTTCATGAGGGGCTCCGGTTTGTCTGTCATGAGGCAACGCTACAGACTCGATCGGGTATGCGGGTATGCTGGAAATCAATCTCCCAAACACTGGGTATTTGCATGAACAATACCTTGCGGCGTATCGACCTCAATTTGCTGATCACGCTGGATGCATTGCTCTCGGAGCAGAACGTGACCCGCGCGGCGCATCGGCTGAACCTGACTCAGCCGACGGTCAGCCTGCAATTGGGCAGGCTGAGGCAGGTACTGGATGATCCATTGCTGTTGCCGGGACCGCGGGGCATGACCCCGACTGCGCGGGCTGAACAACTGCGCGAACCGCTCAGGCAGGCGCTTGCAGCGCTGGAGTCCGCTTTGCTGCCCGGCCGGGATTTCGATCCGGCAAAGGCCGATCACACCTGGCGCGTGGCCGCCAGCGACTACGCGACCATCGCGTTGATATGGCCGTCGCTCGGCAGGTTGCGCAGCAGTGCACCGGGCACGCGCCTGGCCCTGTTGAACAAGCACCCGGTCAGCCTTGCCGCGGATCTCGAAAGCGGTCGACTGGATCTGGCGTTGCACACCCGCGATGAGGCGCCGCCCAAGCTGCGTCAGCGGTCGTTGATCCATGAACGTTATGTGCTTGCTGCCCGGCATGATCATCCGGATTTTGTGCAGCCCGTATCGCTGACACGTTTCTGTGAGCTGGAGCATGCGGTCATGTCTCCCAACGGCGGCGGGTTCGCTGGAAGCACCGATCAGGCCCTGGCGGCGCAGGGGTTAAGCAGACGGGTCGTGTTGTCGGCGCCGCATTTCGGCTCGCTGGTATCTGCACTGGTCTGCAGCGACCTGGTTGCTGTAGTACCCGAACGGCTGGTGCGCGCCCAGCCGACGCTTGTGGTTCAGGAACCGCCGCTTTCGATTTCCGGGTTTGAAATGCTCATGCTGTGGCCTGAGCGTTTGCACCGTGATCCGGCTCATATGTGGCTGCGAGAACTGATGGCTTTGGCCATTGATTGAGCCGTGCGGCGCTCATGATTCAAGCCCGCAGCCTGCGTTCGCGTAACGCACTCAAACACTCGCGCCCCGCAGCCTCGGCGGTTTGCAGCACTGTCTGGCTGTTGTCCTCGGTGATCCAGGTCAGCAGCCGGACCTGCCCCGTCGCCTGGCTGCCGCCGTGCATGCGAGACAGGGTTTCGCGGTGCTTGAGCATGGCTTTCATGCGGGTGGCGAGCATGAAGATATCGTCGATGAAACCGTCTTCGACGTTGTCGTGATGCTCGATGCCAAGCCCCGTGGCGTCGTGGTCGATACGCAGGTGGTAGTGCATGGCCCCGGTTGCATCCTCGCTGCCGAACAGCGCGATGACGAAGCCTTTGCCCAGCAGTGAGCGCAGGGCGTGCTGGATGATTTCCTGCACATCGGGGGTGATCTGCCTGACTTCGCGGCTCATGTAACAGCTCCTGAACTGATTCGTAGTACCAGGCAGTATTCAATGGCTGGATGTTAAGTGCGGTCCGGGCCAGGTAATGCTGGGTAAAGACCGCCTGATTCATGCTTAAAGGTCAGTGTTTCAAAAGGTCTGGCCCAGCGAGAACTGGAACACCTGGGTCTCGGCGTCTTCGGGCTTTTTGATCGGCACGGCGAGATCGAAGCTCAACGGGCCGAGCGGCGAGTACCAGGTCACGCCGACGCCGACCGAACTGGCCATCTGGTCGATATTGATGTTGCCGCAGTTCTGCGTGGTGCTCAGGTAGCACTTGTCGGCGTAGACCGTGCCGAAGTCCCAGAACAGCGAGGTGCGCAGGGATTTCTGGTCTTTGACGAAAGGCATCGGGAACAGGTATTCCATGCCACCGGTGATCAGGATGTTGCCGCCCAGCGCTTCTGTGTCGCGGTCCGAGTAGTAGATTTGCCCCTGACTGGCGTAGGTGCCGGTGGCCGGGGTATTGCGTGGTCCCAGCGTACCGTCCTTGAAGCCGCGCACAGTGGCCTGGCCGCCCGCCGTATAGTTTTCGTAGAACGGCAGGCCATCGGTGTCGCCGTAACCGTTGCCGTAGCCCAGTTTGGTGTGCAGGCGCAGCGAGGTGGTGTCGCTGAGCGGCAGGAAGGTCTGGCCGTTGTAGTCGAGTTTGTAGAACTGCAGGTCACTGCCCGGCACGGTGCTGGTCAGGGTCAGGCTTTGTGAATGACCGCGAGTGGCCAGCACGCCTTTGTTGAGGGTCGATTCCGACCAGCCGATGCTAGCCTTGAGGTTGGTGAATGACGAGCCCTCACGCTCGATGAAGTCATAGATCTCGTCGGCGCTGTAGCTGCCGGGGTCGAGGGTGTCGTGCTGGATCGACAAACCGTAGGTCAGGCGCGAGGTTTCGCTGATCGGATAGCCGAGGTTGACCCCCGCACCGACGCTGTTGAGCGAGTAGTAGGACACCTCGTCATCATCGTCGTAATACTTGCTGTAATCAGTGGCGTTGTAGAAAACGTTGTAGCCCAGGCTCACCCCGTCAGGCGTGAAGTATGGGTTGGTGAATGCAAAGTTGTACTTGGTCTGGTACTCGGAGCGCGTCATGCCGAGGCTGGCGAAGTTACCGGTGCCGAGGATGTTGTTCTGCGAGATCGAGCCCCCGAGTATCAGCCCGGCGCTTTGGGCAAAGCCTACGCTGGCGGTGATATTGCCCGAGGCCTGTTCTTCCACGGCGTAGTTGATGTCCACTTGGTCGTCGGTACCGGGGACAGCAGGCGTTTCGACGTTTACTTCCTTGAAGAAACCCAGACGCTCCAGACGCACCTTCGACTGGTCGATCAGGTAGGTCGACGCCCAGCCTCCTTCCATCTGGCGCATCTCGCGGCGCAGCACTTCATCGGCAGTCTTGGTGTTGCCGCGAAAGTTGATGCGGTTTGCGTAGGCCCGCTTGCCGGGGTCGACCATAAAGCTGATGTCTACGGTATGGTCGGCATCGTTGGCTTTCGGCACACCGTTGACGTTGGCGAAGGTATAGCCATCGTTGCCCAGGCGGCGGGTGATCAGATTGGTGGTATCGGTCATGACCTTGCGTGAAAACACCTGGCCCGGTTTGACCAGAATCAGTTGTTCAAGCTGAGCCTGCGGCACTTTCAGGTCACCGCCCAGCTTGACGCTGCCCACGGTGTACCGTTGGCCTTCGGTGATATTGACGGTAATGAACACGCCTTTCTTGTCAGGCGTCAGCGATACCTGCGTCGAATTGATATCCATGTTGATGTAGCCGCGGTCCAGGTACCACGAACGCAAGCGTTCCAGGTCACCGGAGAGTTTTTCGCGGGCGTACTTGTCATCGTTCTTGAAAAACGACAGCCAGTTACTGGTCTTGAGCTGAAACTGGTCGGCCAGTTGTTCATCGGAGAACACGGTGTTGCCGACCACGTTAATGTGCTGGATCGACGCCACCGTCCCTTCGTCGATGGTGATTTTCAGGGCAATGCGGTTGCGTGGTGCAGGCAGCGCCTGGGTATCGACCGAGGCACTGTAGCGGCCCTGGGAGACATACTGGCGTTGCAGTTCATTGCGCACGCCCTCCAGCGTGGCGCGCTGGAATATCTCGCCCTCACTGAGCCCCGACTGCTTGAGCCCCTTCATCAGGTCGTCGGTGCTGATGACCTTGTTGCCGACAATCTCGATACTTGCGATAGAAGGGCGTTCGACTACATTGATCACCAGCACGTTGCCGTCGCGGGCAATGTTGATGTCTTGAAAGAAACCGGTCTTGAACAGTGAGCGCGACGCGTCGGCCAGACGCTGTTCATCGGCCTGATCGCCGACATTGAGCGGCAGCGCAGCGAATACGCTGCCGGCAGACACCCGTTGCAGGCCGTTGACGCGGATGTCCGAGATGGAAAAAGTGTCGGCGTGTACCAGCGGGACGCTGAATAACAGGCAGAACGATAGAAGCAGACGCGAAGAAATCATCAAACCCTTTCCAGAAAGCGGCGACAAAGGCATTTGAGCGCTGCCGATGACACGCCAGAAAGGGCCGGTCCGGCAGGCGCTGTTGGCTACGCAGCATAGGGGGAGGGCATGTTGGGGACGGTTAACGCGGTGTAAGGTTAGGTAAAGATCATCAGGCCTGGCTGACACGCTGCAGCGGTGCCGGGATAATCGGCAACCACCAATCAAGGGCCTGCCATGACTCGCGTATTGCTTGTCGACGATGATCGGGAACTGACCGAAATGCTCAGCCAGTACCTGACCCGTGAAAGCTTCACTGTGACCTGCACCAACAGTGCGGAAGAAGGGGAAATCGAGGCGCTGTCCGGTCGTCACGACATTGTTGTGCTCGACATAATGATGCCACGCATGTCCGGAATCGAAGTGCTTCGGCGCATCCGCGCGCAAAGCCAGGTGCCGGTGATTCTGCTGACGGCCCGTGGCGACAATATCGACCGTATTTCCGGGCTGGAGCTGGGCGCTGACGATTACGTGCCCAAGCCCAGTTCACCGGGCGAACTGGTAGCGCGTCTGCGGGCGATCATGCGCCGGGTGAGGGCGGTGCCGGTGGTCGAGACGGTCAGGGAGGTGATTCAGGCCGGTGACTTGACGCTCTGGCCGGGCAAACGTGAAGCACGCTGGCAGGGCGTCACGCTGGAGCTGACCGGCAACGAATTCTGCCTGCTGGAGGAGCTGGCGCGTCATGCCGGGCAACTGGTCAGCAAGCAGAATCTGTCGATGAACGCACTTGGGCGGCCGCTGGCCCGCTATGACCGCAGCATTGATGTGCACATCAGTAGCATTCGCCACAAACTCGGGCCGCGCAACGATAACCAGAGCTGGATACAGAGCGTACGCAATCTGGGCTACCTGTTGATTACGCCATGAGGCCGAGCCGGTTATTCTGGAAGCTGTTTCTGGCGTTCTGGCTGGCGACCAGCCTGACCTTCATGGTCGGTGCGGGCTTGTTCATGCTGTCCCGGTCAGGACCGGGCGACCCCTCGTTCAGCACCGTGTTCGACAACGAAGTACGCATGCTTCAACAGTCGGGCATTCCCGCAGGGCAGGCGTTGCTCGATGCCTGGCAGCCTGACGGGCAGGACCGGGTCGGGCTGTACGATGAAAAGGGCCGGTTGCTGGCGGGCAAGTCGGTAGATAATCCGCGTTTCGAAATGGCCGTGCACACAAGGGAAGGCACAGTCGTAAACATCAGGGCCACCCAACGGCCCAACCACGAAGATCGGCCTTCCCACCTGAACCCACTGATCACCGGCACCTTCATGAGTGCGCTGTTCAGCTGGTTCCTCAGCGCCTATCTGGTGGCACCGCTGATTAAGTTGCGTGAGGCGATGGGCAAGGTCGCCAGAGGTCGTTTCGACACCAGGGTGAAACCCGACATGGGCCGCCGGCGCGATGAAATCGTCGATCTGGCCGAGGACTGCGACCGTATGGCCAATCAGCTCAAGGTCATGGCCGACTCTCAGCAGCAACTGCTGCATGACATTTCCCATGAGCTGCGTTCACCGCTGACCCGCATGAGCGCCGCCATTGGCCTGTTGCGCCAGGCGCCGACGCAACTGGACATGCTCGAGCGGATCGAGCGCGAGTCGGAACGGATGGACGCACTCATCGAGGAGCTGCTGACCCTGGCGCGCATGCAGAGCGATGCCGAAAGCCTGGAGCGAGAGACGGTCGATGTCATCAGCCTGCTGGCCGCCATCGTCGAGGATGCCGCGTTCGAGGCTGGCCTGAAACAGTGTCGGGTCAGGCTGCAGGCCCCCGAACCTTTTGTGGCACAGGTCGACAGCGAATTGCTTTACCGGGCATTCGAAAACGTGATTCGCAACGCGGTTCGTCATACGGCGGTGGGCACTGATGTGGTGGTGGTTGCCAATGTTCAGGCGCAGCCGCCGTGCTTGACGGTCAATGTCATTGATCAGGGGCCGGGCGTGGACGACGATTGCCTGCAACGTATTTTTCAGCCCTTCGAGCGTGGCCCGGACAATACTGCGCAAGGCTTCGGTCTGGGCCTGGCCATCGCGCTGCGTGCCGTTGAAATGCATGGTGGCCAGATTGCTGCGCGCAATCGGCCGGGCGGTGGCTTGGTTGTGGATATTGTGCTGCCGGTGTGCTGAGGCGTGCTGGTTGATCACCTTCAGCGGTTCGATTGTGCTGCTTGCGGCGGTGCTTCACCGGGCAATTCATAAACAAAATCGACCTTTGGTGGTAAAGAAACTCGGCCCCGGCGCTCGAAACCGTTACGCTATGCAGCTGTATTTTTGTTTTTCGTCGAGGTAGCACCCGTGTTTTCCGAATTCGCCCTGCACGAACGCCTGCTTAAAGCTGTGGCCGAGCTTAAATTTGTCGAGCCTACGCCCGTGCAGGCGGCCGCCATTCCGCTCGCACTGCAAGGGCGCGACCTGCGGGTGACTGCGCAAACCGGTAGCGGCAAGACCGCCGCATTTGTGCTGCCGATCCTCAACCGTCTGATCGGCCCGGCCAAGGTTCGTGTCGACATCCGTGCGGTGATCCTGCTGCCGACCCGTGAGCTGGCTCAGCAGACGCTCAAGGAAGTCGAGCGCTTCTCGCAGTTCACCTTCGTCAAGGCCGGCCTGATCACCGGTGGCGAGGACTTCAAGGTTCAGGCCGCGATGCTGCGCAAGGTGCCGGACATTCTGATCGGCACGCCGGGTCGTCTGCTGGAGCAGTTGAACGCAGGCAATCTGGACCTCAAGCACGTTGAAGTACTGGTACTGGACGAAGCCGACCGCATGCTGGACATGGGCTTCTCTGAAGACGTCGAGCGTCTGGCAGGCGAATGTGCCGGTCGCGAGCAGACCATGCTGTTCTCCGCAACCACCGGTGGTGCCGGCCTGCGTGAAATGATCGGCAAGGTGCTCAAGGATCCGCAGCATCTGCAAGTGAACAGCGTCAGTGAGCTGGCTTCCGGCACACGCCACCAGATCATCACCGCCGATCACAACGTGCATAAAGAGCAGGTGCTGAACTGGCTGCTGGCCAACGAGACCTACCAGAAAGCCATTATTTTCACCAACACCAAGGCGATGGCCGACCGTTTGTACGGCCGTCTGGTTGCACTGGAATACAAGGCGTTCGTGCTGCACGGCGACAAGGACCAGAAGGACCGCAAGGCGGCCATCGACCGTCTGAAGCAGGGCGGTGCCAAGATCATGGTCGCGACCGATGTGGCGGCTCGCGGTCTTGATGTTGAAGGTCTGGACATGGTGATCAACTTCGACATGCCGCGCAGCGGTGACGATTACGTCCACCGCGTCGGTCGTACCGGCCGTGCGGGTAGCGACGGTCTGGCGATCTCGCTGATCTGTCATGGCGACTGGAACCTGATGTCGAGCGTCGAGCGCTACCTCAAGCAGAGCTTTGAGCGTCGTGTCATCAAGGAAGTCAAAGGCACTTACGGCGGGCCGAAGAAGGTCAAGGCATCGGGCAAGGCTGTAGGCGTGAAGAAGAAAAAGACTGACGCCAAGGGCGACAAGAAAAAGACAGCGGCCAAGGGGCCGACCGAGCGCAAGACGGTCAACCGTCCCAAGTCCGATCTGGTCAGCCAGGACGGCATGGCGCCGCTGAAAAAACGCAGCACCCCGGCCCCGGCTGCCGAGTGATTGCCATGATCGCTCCCGCGCAGGCGGGAGCGGTCAGCTTCTCCTCTGTCTGCCACCTGTGCAGAACAACCCCCCGTTATACCTTCCAGCAGCTTCTCTGAACCGCGACAAACCCCGCAGGTCACATTTTCTGAGTCGTATGCCTGTGGCTGGATGTCATGGGCGATCAATCCATGCTGGACGGAGGTTTAGAAAAATGACTTACAACTGGGACCTTATCGAGCGTTTGTTGCACGAAGTGCAGAACGACGGCGCCAAATCGACAGCCACTGAATTTGAGACGCTGCTTAATCGCGGTTACATCGAACCTCGTCCTGGCGAGGAGGGCGGTGATGGCTCGAGTTACATGCTGACAAAGCGCGGCGCAAGCCTGCTTTCTTTGATCGACAGCAGCATTCCGGGAAATGATCACCCTCGTCAGGTACTGAATGAGCAGGCAGGCGACCCGCTTGATCCCGCACTCTTCGACACCATCGCTAAAAAGCCACAGATTGCCTGATACCCGAGATGCTCTGCGTGCCGGTTCAAGACCGGACGCAGAGCGTCCAGAGCGGCATGCGACGCGGAGCGGCGCACGATAGTTGTGGTGAGATGGCTATCGTTCCGCACGCTCCCGCTTGGGAGTGCCGAGGGTGACGCTCCGCGTCACGATTTTGCGCCGCACCGCACACGCATGTCTGGGCGTAGAGCATGGGCGCGTTAGCTGCCGATCGTTCCTCACGCTCTGGTATGACCCCCGAAGGTTGGACGCAACCTTTGGAGGCGTCATGGGTAAATATACAGTGCAGGCAAAACTCGCAGCCG